>NZ_JAFBEP010000009.1 GCF_016908775.1 Defluviitalea raffinosedens
CAGGAAATAATGCACTAAAGGTAAAGAGTTTGAACTTTTTGCTGCCAAATTCATAACCCTTTTGGTGTAATTCCTTAGCATATTCCTGATCTGCTTTTTGCAGCAAATAATAAATGGCTGAAGATAAATGATACTGGTAATTTATTGGTATGGAAATGGGTACATCTATCTCTAAAATTACTTTAATTCTCACAATTTTTCTCCCTATTTATTACTGATAATATTTTGATTCCTCTGGATGAATAAATTTGATACATTCCTTATATTCTTTGATATTAACCGATTCAATTTCACAGAAACGCTCGAAAACACCTATTACAAACTTTTCGAACTCAATATAATCTTCTTTTCTCAAAGAGCAAAATCCATGAGCAAAAATATTATAATTGCGTATTTTTACTTTTTCAAAAACCTCTTTTAAAAACTGAAGTACATCTTTTTCATCGATCAATGCATCTTTTAAAACTGCAAGTTCAATATATCCTTCCATCAAAGTTACATAAGTAGGAAGAAATTTGTTAACATTTTTTCCGAATAACTTTCTTCTATAATTAATAACTTTATTAGTAAAATCATTAAGTTTTTCTTGGTTTAAGAAAACTTTGCTAAATTGAGGTTTGGATGTATCTATCCCATACAGCGCTAATCTTCTTTGCATAATCATTTCCAAAAGACGATACAATAATAATGATGCCATATCGTATTTCGCTTGTTCACTTCTGCGCTTTGCATTATGATATATAGTAAACATCAACGAAAGGATCTCTTCCAGCTTCACTAAAAGTTCCATAGGAGTATTTTTCTGTATTTGTGTTGCATTTTTGGCCATAATATTTAATATATCTCTTTGCTTCCTTAATAGAGCGATTTTGTCTGCTAAGATCCAATTGGAATTAAGTTGTGAGTATTTTTCTATTTCATTAACAAGTTTGTTCATGCTTTCTGAAGCTTTGTCAAACTCTAAAGCATCCCAATGTTCATATGCTAAAGCCAGAAAATATAAAGTATGGAAATATTCTTTCTTGTTAGGATCAGGAACTTTATTAATTAAGGCTTCAAATATTTTTCTTGCACCTGCATAATCATGCTGATGCAATAAGTCGTTAGCTCGGTCTTCTTCAATATCACCAAATACCGAATAAGGATTAGGTATTTTCTCTAAAAATTCAGTTCCGGGATAGGGCTTTCTAAAAAGTCCAAGATACTCTTTATTTCCTATATATATTAATTGTGCCCCCAATATTGCACCAGCCATGGCAGTGGCTGCTGACATGGCCTTCGTTCCTCCCGTAAAATCAATAAAAACATTTTGAGGTTTTCCCCAATCATAATAAGCTTGCTTAATTTTTTGATAGATTAATAAAGTATTGGACTTTTCAACCTTCTCTTTTCTATACTCACTGGATTTTAGCGGTACAAACTGAAGGATTTTATCGATTTTTTCTTCTGTATCTTCGGTATATAGAAATAATACTTTTTTAGGCTTTACTAATTTAAGTGAAAGTACCAATGGTTCATAAGAAGTTCCAACGGATAAAATCATATATTCAGGAGAAACAATATTATTTTCTTCTCTACCTATAAATGACTCAATAATTAAAGGCATTAATTCTTTTTCATAATATTCTTCTGCTTTTATCCTTTGTTCTTCTGTGGCTCTGCCCATACTCATCCAAAAGTCTGTTTTTTCTTTTAAAGATTCAATACCCATCATTTATAGTCCTCCGATAGTTGAGCTAATATGATCCTTTTAAAAAAAATTCTATGGTCTTAACTTTATTTTGAATTGTTTCTTCTGCATCTGTAAGTTTCAATAGACCATCTTCTCTCATTCCACAGTGGCCAGAGGCGTTTCTTAAATCAATAATATTTCCATAGTTTTCTTTTATGCCTTTCTTATAATCTTCATATGCAGCTTCATAAATTTTTCTTGAAATCTGCTCTCTATATTCTCGATCATACACATACTCTGGTTTTCGTTCTACTATTTCTATTAAATATGTAATGATTAATTCTCTAAGCGTAGTAAGACAATTTGTATAACGTTTATAACGATAATATAACTTTGCTAAAAACAATTGAATTTCCCAAACATATTGATGATGTACTATGTTTTTTAAATCCTCTACAAGCATTGGTACAATCATAGAGAAAGGTTTGGCAAAACCCTCTATTTCTTCTTGGATATCCTTTTTATTAAAGTCTTCTAATAATGAAGTTGCAATTTCTATGATTTCCTTTGTATAATTCAGTCCTATAGCATTAGAAAGATGATTTAAGGCACTAGCCAAGTTCTTTAATTTTGTTGGTTTTTTTCTGTCATTATCTCCATTTCTATAAATTTCGTTTTGCTTTTCTGCTAAAAGCTTTGCAATTTCTGTAGCGTTTCCACTGGAACTAAAAACATGATATGCTCCAATCCAACTTTGTAATTCCATCAACGACTGCATATCAACAATAGGTGCGTCTTGTTGCCCTGGTTGTAACATTCCATAGTAACAACCCTTTATTTTTGCATTTTGTGTAAGGCTAAAATAATTAAGGGCTGTAAATATGTAAAAAGGAATACTACGAAATCCATGCGTTACATCTATGTATAATTCTTTATCTTTTACATCCATTGCGTTAGCTATTGTTTTAAATATTTGGATGTAGTCTTCATTTTGTACTCCATAAGGTATAATAATTCTTTCATAGGAAATATTTAGCTGATCAATATACTCCCAACTAGAAGTTTCTGTTCCCAAGATATAGACTTTCTTCGGTTGAATTTCATCATACAAAATAGACATAGCAACATTAGTTACTTTACTCTTGCCATTATAAATATATTTTACTTCACGGTATTCATTTCTTCCAATAACTGATATTAACACCCGTTCCACTCTAATTCTCCTTATCCTATTCTAAAAATCCAGATTCAATCCCTTAAAAGCATTCTTTATGGGAGAACCTATAGCTTCTTCCTTATTTTTTAGTTTTCCTTTTTGAGGATATGATTTAATATTTTTTGAATAAGTGTTTTGGGGACTAACTCTGTCGTCTTTAATAAGTCTTCTGGTCCATCCAAGAATATATTCTATTTCTTCCATGCTACAATCCTTAAAATCTTCATTTTCTACTATGTATTCTTTTTCCTTCTTTAGTTTTAAGTATTGATCTAAAAACTGTCTGAAACCATTCTTGATCTCTTTTCCTCCGGACATTATTTCCATCTGAAATGAGTTCTTTAGAGAATAAAGTAATTTATAAAATTTTTGCTTCTGTTCATATTCATTTTTACATGAATGCTTTGCAACAGATAATATAGCCTGAATAGTTGAGATAAAATTAGAATATCCATTTTTATTAATAAATTCAGCTGCCCGTTCTGCAGCTTCTAACAGCATCTCTTTATTATTCATAACTTCTCTCCCTCAATAAGTTCCTTCGTTCCATTCACTTACTGTCTTTTTCCCTTTTTCATAATTTAAAATTTCTATAAGCTGATTTATATTTCTTTTAATTTTCGCGTCTTTGTGATTTTGATACTTTTTGGCTGCTTCTATCCATCTGGTTTCATCTGTAGTTATTTTTATACTTCCGTAATAAGCAGGTTTTGCATAGCCAAGCTTAGGCTGAATACTTCCATCTAGTCCTAAGGAAAAGCATAATAAGTTAACTTGATTTTCAGTTAAATTCTCAAACCATACAGAACCCTCAAACACTGCTCCTTTATCAATAAATTCATAAGCTACTTCTCCCTTTTGTAATATTTTGCTGTCTCCATGATGATAAAACTTATACCCTTTATATTTTCCGTTTTGATAGTATAACGATTCGTCCGGATGCGGTTTATAGAATTTAGGAATTTTTAAAATGGTAATTTTACTTTTTGCATCTACTTCTTTACAATATAAATCTCCAAATCGGATTTTACTTCTTTTCCCCATAGCCCCAAACATATTGCATATAATACAGTTCTGATTTTTGTCTGATTTAAATTGCGAAAATTTATTAAAATCTACTTCTTTAGAGTTCAAATAGCAGCTATAAGAAATGGTTTCCGCTATAGTACGTATACAGCCTTTCAGACTGGTACCTGGTATAATAGGTATACCGTTGAATCTAATAAATTGCTTATAGATCAAGTCATTTTCTTCTTCTAGATAACCTGATGAAATATGTAAAGGTGTTAGTGTTTCTATTTTTATATTAATCTTGCCTGTTATTTTCCCTTCGTCCGTATATTCTTGAACTGGCAAAAAAGGAATAAAGCTATAAGGCTTGCTCATTGTATTCGCACCTGCCAATCTCATCTGCTGTAAGTGATATATTCTTTATGGTATTTTGAAGTTCTTCAAAAGAATTGATTGTTTTTTCCATATAAAAACCTTTGTCCACGTAATCCTTGCCGCATTTAGACTTATCATAATATTTCAGCTTAATCTGGAAATCATCTAGTTTCATTCGTCCAAAACCTTTAGAAGTAAGTCCTCCGAATACGACAAATCCATCATTTACTTCTTCAAATAATTGCGTTAACACTTTAATATGCCATCGAAAAAAATTCTGTATCTCTATTTCTCCTTTAAACAAAGCATCTTCCACATATTCCAAATCAAATAAAGCACTTTTTTTAGATGCACCAGTAATTCTGTCAATAGCTACAGTTTGTCTTGAACCAACTTTATACTCTCCTTCTGGATATGCATCCCCAAAAAGAACCCTGCTTTTTAAAACAGTGGAACCAAATAATTTACATGCAGGACAGCTTTTATCATATCTGGCAGTTCCATCATCTTTTTTCTTATTCACCTTACTAGCACAATTTTTTTTTGAATTAAAAAGATCACAAGAACCCTTTAATATTTTTTCAGCTCGAGAGCGAAAAACGCCTTTAATACTGGTTCCAGGCAAAACAGGAACCAGGTCTCCATCTTTATATACTCTTAAAAATGAATCATCTACCCCTGTTGGATTTAAACTATCATTTTTACCCGATTTTATATAGAGTGGGCTTAAGGTTTTTAATATATATGTAATTTTTGCCTCATTATAAAGTTTTTTGAACATCCTACCACCCCTTTTCTTCTTCTATTGCTTTCAATCCTTTTTCTAAATAAGTCCTTATATTATCTGATGTAATTTTATATGCCTTGCAATCCTGCAATTCAATACTTCCTAATCCCCCTGATGTTTTACCTCCTACCCGAATTTCTCCGTTTTTTAACATACTAACAATCAGTTTTAAAACACCTTCATATTTTTCTTCAATATTATCTGCTGACATATAGAAATCAAATCTTGTTCCTGCACTCACACATTCAAAATCGTAATTTTTCCCATAGGCTGCTGTTCCTGTATCCCTATCTATTGCAACGCCATTTCTCATATCTATGTATGCACTCTCTTCTGGTTTTAAATTGGCATCTCTGATTTGCAGCTTAGATGCAAAATGATTGCAACCAAATATTTTACACACATCGCAAAGTTGACTATAGATCTTCTCAGCTTCATCTTCTGGCTTTAATTTTTCTTGTTTTATTTTTTTGATATTTTCCTCTAAAATACACGGTTCGTTGACGATCAAACAGGATTTAAAATCAGGATATACTTTACTCTTAAGAATTCTCTCAATATAAGAACGAATAACTCCTTTTAATGAACTTCCGGGTATAAAAGGCTCTCCATTATGATTACGAATCACACTGTTATCTGCTAATACAGGGTCAAAATTTTCTCTTCCTGAACCAATATGAATAGGTGTCTTGGCATATAATGTTCCTGTGATTATGTACCTATTTGAAAATTTATGTAATAGCATCATTTTCCTCCTTTTTCAATACTTTTTCTAAACCAATATAAATATCCAAAAAATTTGCTAATATTGAATAATGCTTCTTCTTCTGTATGGGATATTTCCTTAATCTTATCCATATATTCCAAAATCACTTCACCAAATTTTTTCCCATCTTTATATATCAAATCCCATCCGTTTCCTCTGGCTATTTTATACTCCATAAATAACTTCAGTTCTTTATAACAATCTGCATTAAGAGCTATTGTCGCCATATTCCTAATGTTGGTACTTCCTAATTCCTTACTTTCTTTATCCTTCCAAAAAGATTTATTCTGCTTGATTTCATCTACAAATCCCAACAACTTGCATTTAATTGTTTTATCCATTATTCAATACCCCCATTATAGATTTCTGCTCTTCCATAACCATTTTCCGTTTCCAGTCCAAATGCTTTCTGTAAAAAATCATTATATATTTCTTCAAAGGAAAGCATAGTAGAAAGGACAATAACGCTACCTTTTTGAAGATGCAAAACTGCTTCTTCCCGGCTATCTTTCAGATCCCGTGAAGTATCATACCCACGATATATATTGGTTTCTCCATAAATTTTGTAGATTAAGTAATTTCCGTCAATTTTCAATAAATCCTGCCATATTTTTTTATATTCATTCGTTGTTTTATAGCCTTCTAACTCTATATAAGGTAACTTCACATCTGAAGTAAAAACAATCGCAAAATAATTTATCTTATCATTTGATTGATTAACAGAATCAGAATTTTGCTTTTTAAATTCACGATTAAAAAGCTTCATTTGATCAATAATCGACTGATTTATCTCTTCATCAGCGTCGTCTAAAGTATGTAATTTAACTTGTCCAAATCCACTCGATAAACGGGTTCCAATCCGTAAATCGTCAAATAGGTTTAATTCCTCTTTTGTCATTCCTTCAATGTTACCCACAAAATAACTTTTAATGGAGTCGTTTTCTCTGACTGTTCCTTCTATAGCAACTAAGGTATATAAAGAACCGTCTTTCGAAGTACCTGTATAAGGATTAATAGCAGTTCTGGTAAAGTAATTCCAAATCACTGAATAGGGTTTATCATCTTTTCTTAAACCAGACGTAAATTCCACTCTCTGTCCACATTTTTTACATTTTCTCTCTTCAGCCACTAGGGAATCTATATATCCATGGCTGTCATCTTCTTTACATTTCATTGCAGTTAAAGGAACTACTTCTGAACCTTCCGGATAAAAAAATGAAAATTTTATATCACTAAATTTTTTACATATACTGCTAAATCTACATTTTTTACAGGCCTCTAAATCTCTAAAATATACCCAGTTATGACGTTTTACTCCATCTATCTCTACACTACTACCATCATTGGCTGCACATTCATTCAATATATATCTGGCAAATCCCGCTCTGACAATATTTCCAGGAATATAATCAATGCTTTCAATATAGTTTGAAGTGAGTTTTTTCCCTCCAACCAATAGAGGCAATTTAAATTCCATCTTGATTCTCATGATACTGCCTCCTCGATAGAAGTTTTACAATGTCCCAGGCCTCTGCTTCTGCCTTTACCAATGGCATTAACCATCAAAAATGCCATCTTTAAATCTTCCTCATATTGAATTGATATATCATCAAAGTAAATAAGCACTTTGCCACTATATTCACCTGTTTCCGCCACTTCATAATTATATAATGCCTGATCTTTAAATACTCTTTTATATCTGTCAATGGCAACACCATATCGGATAGATACATCTGTCTGCTTCTCTGGCATTAAATCTTCAAAGTAAATCTTTGCAGGCTGATATCCCTCTCCGCCAAATATTAATGAAACTATTCTTTCTACTTCCTGTTCTTCCATTTTTGTCCCTAATAACATTTTGAAATTATTTCTTACTTTCCCTTTGATCGTTGAAGCAGGAATATATGCGGTATGATTTTTTTTGACTATGTAATTTTTAATAAAACCACTTTCCATTACGCCCGATGATATATGGAACTGGGTTTTCATATTTACTCGAACTTGATATACTTTTTTGATCAATGTGCATCCTCCCTTGTATAATCCCATAAAACTGCTATATCATCCCAGGGTGAATATTCTGTACGGTCTTCCTGAATTAACCCCATAAAATGTTCAATATTATACATTTTTTCTATATATGTGGAGTACTTCCTACCTATACGGGATTGCTGATATAAATAAAACAGTTTAAATTCTTCTGGTTCCATCTTTTCCGCAGCATATCTGAATTTATAGATTTGAGCTGAGTTAATATCTTTATTGCGTTTCATTTCATTTAGCACTTCTATAAATTTTGATAGTTTCTCACTGGTGGAAGGAAAAAATCCTTTTCGTTTTTTGTTCCAGTCGATTAAACCTACTCCCTGAAGAACTTCTAAATCAATAGATCCTTGATTTAAGTTTCTTTCCTTAACGTACTGTTTTGCCGTTTTTAATCTCTTTTGCGCAACGGCAAACATATTCTTAATTGGAGTTGAAAACTTTGCAATGCAAATTCCTACAGACATTGTAATCTCATGCTTGAAAGCTGCATCAAAAGACTTAACAATATCTTTAGCGATGTCCAAACAGTAATTTGCTGGGACAATGATAAAAATATCATCTCCCCCCAAAGCAATTATTTCAAACCTTGCATCATTTCCCATATTTTTTTCTATGGCATGGTATACACGAGATTTAGTGATTTCATCTGTTCTTCTGCTAAAGTAAGACATCTCAAAAGGTGTTTTGATATTCTTCACTACATTGCCCATATTGTTTCCGTCTCCGTATATGACGGCAACACTCTTATTGTCATCCCCCAGATCTTCTATGGACTTAATATCTTTTAATATTCTTTTTCCTGTTACTTTTTGATACTCTGTATAAAATCTTGATTTATCCCTTCCTGTCTGATGTTTTCTCATGCAAGAAGGACAAGCTAATATTTGATGATCAACACCTTGCAAAATATATTTACTGTCTCTTACCTGGCATAGTTCACAGACTCCGCCAGATTGAGACGAAATATGCTTTGGAAAACGAATGATTTCATCATCTATTTTTATTTCTGTAACTGAACTATCAGGATTAATTGGATATATTTTTGCTTTTTTTCTTTCTTCCAATTTTATAGTCAGCTTCTGCGATACCTGGTTAAAATGAATCAAAAAATCATTTATATTGGTAGAATAAGTTTCAAAAGCATTTTGTACAGTTAAAGCAATATCCGAATATCTCTGCTCTAAAATTCTGCAAATCTCTTCACCTATTCCTTTGGGTGCAATCAAAAATACATTGCCTCCGCCACTATAAATCTTACATTCATCAATCAAATAATCTTGTACAATTTCATTAGTCACGTGAATATTCAAATAATCAATAATCACACTACCGCCGCGAATATCTTTGATTTTATCGTTTTCAAGAAAATATTTTTTAATTTTATAGATCGATCCTTTCACGAGATCTATTTCAATATCCCAAAAATCATCAGGCTTTTCTCCCTTTAGGTATCTATTCAGAAAAGAAGATAATTCTGATGACTGATTTGAATCAAAAAAAGTCTGATAGGCTGTAAGTCTTTCAAACTTTTCGTTCTTATTCTTTGAAATTATATATTCCAGGGCAACATACAATCTTGCTGCATCATATACAGAAGCTTTCGTCTGAACATATTCTCCATTCTTATCAATAAGAACATACGGAACATTTTTATATTGATCTAAAATGCTAATATTGCCCTTACTAATATGATCTCGTATATCCCCATAATATTGATTTAACCTGTTACTATCCAGCTTTTTAGGATATAGGCAATGCATATCCTCCATCCTTCCCCCTCCTTACAATTCCACTATTAAAACATGTAAATATTCAATCAAAATCTTCAATATCTAAATTTATTATATATTTATATTATAACAATAAGTTATATTATTCAATCTTTTTTTACAATATATCACAAATTTCAATAATTATGACATAAAAAATCACATGGACACCATGATCCACATGACTATAGAAATAATACTATTCTGTATCAACATATTAAAAGTATATTGAAATCATTTTAATCAAAAATAATAATCCAACATAATATTATGAAACATTTTTGATATAGTAAATTTTTTTGAAACATATTACAATTCAATTCCTTATAGGTATTATAAAAACACAAAAATGGATATAGAAAGAGGATACTACATTCAGTTTCAATTCCTTATAGGTATTATAAAAACAGGCTGAAACCATGAAAGGACAAATCAAGGAATTGGTTTCAATTCCTTATAGGTATTATAAAAACCATCTTCTTTTTCTACGCATATTCCCATTGACCCATGTTTCAATTCCTTATAGGTATTATAAAAACCCATAAAAATATGCTAAAGATAAAGCTTTCTTTATTTGATAGAAAACTTTACTTATTAATTTTATGTTAACTTTCACTTTTACAAATCCTTTAACTTTCTTATATCTATTACTTCTTGAATTGTCGTCGATCCCCTGGTAATTTTGCTATATTGGAGGTCGACGACAAATTATCAAAGGAATAGTGTTTCTCCACCTTTCTCTATTCCAATCACTTCTCGTTTATAATATTTCTGTGTACGGAAAGTATAAAATAGCAAAGAATCTTCCTCTTCATTTATAACCTTTTTTAGTCTTGTTTGCAACTGTAACAATTTTGATTCGGTAAGTTCTCCTTCTAACACAGAATTCTGAACCCAGGTAAAGTATTCTCTGCAAAGCTTTAAAACCTTTGCAACTCTCTTTTCTTTGATATCATAAACAACAATTACAAACATACTCCTCACCTACCATTGTGCTTCAAAAGCTTCATATTCATTTTCTCCGATAAGATGTTTTTCAAGTTTATACAGTTCCATTCTGATAAGTCTGCGATAAGATACCGGTCTGTTAAGATCTCTATAATTAATGGTAGCTTTTAACTTATCTTCCAGAGTGATAATAAATTTTTGCTTTCCTTCATCTTTTAATAGAATTCCACCCATATCTTTTTCAAAATCTTTTTTTGTCAGAATCCCTTTTCCAATCAAAGACAAAATCACTCTATCAACTATGATCGGTTTAAAAATTTCTGCTACGTCCAGATTTAATGAAAACCTTCTAAAGTTTGTGGAATGTAGATACCCTATTCGTGGATCCAAATGTGTTTTGTATATTTCACTCAATACTATGGTATACATGATGGAGTTTCCAAAACTAATCAGTGCATTCAAACGATTTTTAGGCGGTCGCTTGCTTCTTTTTTCAAATAAAAAATCCTTATTTTCTAATATGCTATCAAAAGCTGAATAATAAGATTCTCTGATATTCCCTTCCAATGCCATCAATTGCTCTATGCTTTGATCAGGACTTAACTTCTCCATTAATGTTTCTATATGATTCAGTATATCAGCAACTTCTTTTCCCCTGCTTTTATAGTACAAAAGCACTTTACGAATGTTTTTAGCCGCTCCCTTGACAAATAAATATGCTAAGTGATTTCTCTTTTTTTCATCTAAGTAATACTCTGCCTGTTTTAAAATCATATATCCAGAATTTAAATGCTCTCTTGGATAAAATGAACCTACATAGTATCCAAAGTAGTTAAAGAAATGTACAGTGATTTCTTTCTGGGCGAATAATTCTAATAATTTCTTTGTAATTTTGACTTCTGAAAAGATGAAAATCTCGTTTAAATTTTCAATTGGAAGGTATTTTCCCCCTTTACCCGTATCAAAATATACTGTATTATCGCTTCTTTGAAAATCTCCATCGTGAAAAATATACACATTTCGTTTCACAAAATCTCCCCCTACGCCCAACAAAATTGCTGATATCCACAGTTTTTGCAATATGGACACTTTTGTACTTTTGGTGGATACTCTGACTCAATGATCCTTCTTATTTCTTCGCTGACATCAAATAATTCTTTTTTTAGCTTTGGCGTCAGTTCTATTAATTCTTTTTTCTTTTCTTTTGGATATCTGATTTCTCCAACTGCGTTAATGTTTGCTTTTTCTAATTCCATGAGATAATAAGCAAGCTGCATGACTGCACTCTTTTTGTATTTAGAACTTTTTTTGATTTCTCCGATTACAAGTTGTCCATCTTTTTCTTCCAAAATATCAAATTTAACAGAGCCAAATACTATTTCTTTTTTGCTCCTTTTGTAAGTGTTTTCGTGAATAAAACGTCCAAGCTCTATGTTTTCATTTTCCTGATCAGGAATAATATTATGTCCCATAAGCCATACTTCTCTTTTGCAAATATAGTAATACCATATTAGTGTTCCATTAACATAAATTTGCTCCTGCATATCGCCATCTCCTAATTACCAAATTAATGTCTCTGCCTCACATTTAAATCCTGTAGTATGGTCATAGTAATCTTTTAAACTGTATCTGTTTACATAACCTATTCCATTGATGTTCTGTGGTTTGTTATCTATATATGCAGGTATAGAAATTACATATTTATAAAACTCTCCTTTAATTTTATCAAACTCATTTTTCCTTTCTATTTTATCTTGTATTTTTTGGATGTCGCAAAACCTGCTCCAAAGGCTTTCTGCATAATCATCTATTTCGATAAAAACATCTATTTTAGAATAGTCATTTTCAATCAGTTTAAAATCTGAAATTCCTGTCTTATCATCTGTACTTTCATAACGCATCTTATAAATTGCTTCTAATAATTCTCTTGCTCGATCCTCTGATAGTTTCCTATTTACCTCGCTATAGTATTCTTCAATAATATTTAAGAGTTCTTTCTCCTCTATGACATTTTTACCACCTAGAATCTTCTTTGTAATATCTAACAGCATATAGTCATAGACCATAGAGGCAAAAGTTCTGTTTTGATTTTCTTTTCTTAAGGAAACGATTATAACTTCTCCAGTTGTATTGGCATTTCTGTTGCAACGTCCTGCCGATTGGTTAATGCAATCCATAGGTGCCAGGTCCCTGTATACCACATCAAAATCTATATCTACTCCTGCTTCAACTAATTGTGTCGTTACAGCAAATCTTACTTTTCCTTCTTTCATTTTCTTAATTCGCTGTAATCTTTCGCAAGGTGTTACATGAGTAGATAAAAATACTATTTCTTCCTTTACATCTTCTCTTTGGCTTAAGAGTTCAAAAAAATTTTTAGCACATGGGATCGTATTGAATATAAATAAATAGCTTTTATTTTTCTCAGGGGTAAATTGTGATATGAGCTCTTGAAGTGTGATTTCTTTTTCAATCATAGGTTTTATAACTATTCGATTCATCAGCTCAAAATACTTTTCCCTATTCACTAAAGAAGCAACTTCATGAGGTGGGAAAATCATAGGCTGAGTAGCGGTAATAAAAACAATATAGGAATTTAACTGATGTGCCAATACATTAAGCAACTCTTTTATAAGTAGCCAATATTTAAAAGGAACAGATTGAATTTCATCTAATAAAATAATACTATTGGATAATCTATGAAATTTCCTGATCATCTTATTTGAATTAGAAATAAGCGTATGAAAAAACTGGACAAATGTAGTAACGATAATTTCTGAGTTCCAGCCTTCAATAAGTATTCTGGCTTCATTGGACTCAAACTCACTTTCTCCAGAGCGAAAATAACATTCGGACAGATGATGATGCTTTAAAAGAATATCCTGACTGGCATCTACTCCATTCTTCTTTAATATGTCTTCTATAATGCTGGCATTTTGGTCAATAACGCTTAAAAATGGCAAGCAGTATATGATTCTTGGAGTAATATTACACTCGTTTTGAATCTTTTCTCTTAATTTTAGTGCAAAAGCAACAGAACAAAATGTCTTCCCAAGGCCTGTTGGTAAATTGATAGAATATATTCTTTGAGATAAATGAATAGATTTTTCCATGATTTCATCATAGGCTTCTTGCCTTGTATCATTTAACTTACTTGGTTTGATAGGCAATAAAGATTTATAGTAATCTACCAATTTCTCATTCCACTGTAATGCCGGTCTGTTAATATATTTCCCAACAGCAGCTTCGGTCTTATCTGCATCAATTAAAAGAGAAAACAGATAATTTACTGCAATATAGTTTTCTACTCTTTTTTGATCTCCAAGTTTTCTAAGCTGTTTTTTAATTTTTCTAAGACTGCCGGTAATATTTTTGACTTCATTAATTATTTTTTCTTTAGTGATTTGAATTCTCGGATTAACTTTTTGAAGATTTGCTTGCAATTTTTCTAACTTATGGCTATCTATGAATGCTGCTTGCTCAACTAATACTTTTATCTCGTCTTCTCCTATAACTGCTTCTTGAACGATATTGCCTAAATCCCCATGATGCCTTCTAACAATCAAAAACGCAATAAAACTTAAGAAATTTTTATCCTCATCGCTGAGAGTAGTATCTTGTTCAATTTCTGCTTTAATAAAAAGAAAATTAACTGCTGCAGACAATAAACTATGATGGGTTTGGGGTTTTGATTTTAATTGCTTCTGTTTAGATTCTGCGGCAGTTAAATATTCCTGAAAAAATTCAGTTGACTTTCCAAAATCATGGAGTAAAGAACTTGTGATGCTTAATTTTCTTAACACTTCATAATCCCATTTGCCAATATTTTTGATTTTCACATCTTCCATCTGTTCTAAGATTATTTCTGTTGTTCTGATAAGATGCTCCTCTAAAGCTTTTCCGGGATGTGAATATAAATTAGAAGAAGACAACTCTTTCTCCATTTTGACCCTCCCAAAAATATTTCATATCCGCATGGATTGATTTACCTTCAGATTCAAAAAGTATATCCTGATACTTGCTTACGATCCGTCCTTTTATCATATCTACTGGGATTTTTTCTTTGAAGTATTTTCTTGCATCAGCAAAAATTAATCCTTGATCTTTAATACATTCTATAGGAACTATACTATGTATTTCACTTTCTTCGTTTTCTATCTTAGTAAAGTCCCGTTGACCCACATATTTAAAATCGGCTAAAAGCTCACTAAGTCCCAAAGATAAAGTAAACACCGTCTTATGTTCTTTAATCATTTCTGTGAGTTTCTCAAATAATTCATCATCTTGATGGGAAAAATAAATGCGATAAACAGGATCTTTTAAAAATTCAGTACAAATTTGAGTATGCGCCTGATGATTTTTCTTATTAACAGGAATCCAGAATCCGTCTTTGGTATTAATATGATTTAATCCCATTCTTACTTTCTTAATCGGCTTTAAAATCCGAATTCCAACTTTGCATTGTTCAGAAGAAAAAACTTCTAAATACTCATCTTTTCCTTTTCCACAAATTGCACCGAGCATACCTTTGATGGTTGGCGGAGGTGGAAAAGAAAGGGTAAGCGGAGACGAGGTAGTATAATATTTTTTAAAATGGCCATAGTCTCCATAGATATCAAAAATCAGTACCTTCATAATTATCCCCTCTTAGAATGCAAGTTCTTCTAAAGGCAAGTCCTCTAGCGCACTTTCAATGGAGCAAGTATCTTCACCAACCACTAATTTTACTCGATCATCCACTTTATATCGAATGCACTGTATCTTATCCTGATGTTTTTTTAAACTATTTACTAAATCGGTAATATTTATTTCCCCATCAGCAATATCCCGAACAGCTTGATCCTGTTTCTCGCTTACCCAACGAATTCTCTTATCCAGTTCCCCTATTTGATAATTCTTCTCTTTATAAATAACTTGAAGCAATAATCTTGGTACATGTCCCATTTTGGAATTAGACATAATATTTTTAGTTCCATTCCACATGCCTTCTAGAAGAAGTTCGATATCTTCTTCAGTTAAATCTATTCCCTGGCTTGCTGCTATATTTTCATTTATAATTCCGTAAAATCCAATTAAAGAATATGGAAGGACATATTTTTCTGTAAATGTCCCCTGCGTTTTATCTTGCTTAGAAGGCATAACCGTTGTTCCTTTAATATACATCATATCAACTTTATGTAAGGATCTTCCGAATTTAAACTGTACCGGCCCTGTAAGTGTCATAGTTTTTCCTTTTACAGCCGTAGTTGCACCAAAAAGTCTTACATCAATACACCGACTAATTAATTCTTGATTATCTTTATAGACAGATAATCTATTTTCCTTTGTTTCACGGTTTCCTTTTTCATCTCTTATACCAACTATAAAAATTTCTTCGTTTTTATAATCATGAAGATAATCTCTTATATTTCGTTTAAATCTTACATCGGTTACAATATTAATACCTGTTTCTTCATCTATTCTAGGTTTATTCTCGTCTAAAGGATCCCCATTTGGATTTGCATCCGTTACATCATATAAAAAAAGTAATTCTGATCTATTTTTTATAACGGCCATTTTTATTCCCCCGTTCCATTTGGTTTTTCTTCTTTATCATATACAATACTGCAAATTTCATCTGCTAAATTCATCCCTGCACAAAAATAAAAATTCATCTCCTCCAGTGATAAATTCCATATATCCTCTGATTGCAACAAGTAATCTGCCGCTGCTTTTGCAATCCTCCTTTTTCCTGTATCATAACTGTCGTATTCTTCCAGCTTATTTTGAACTTTTGGTAATAATCCTTTAAAATCTTTCTCCGTCATTTTTAAATTCTTTAACTGTTTCATAAACGGTTTTGCAGAACGCTCACTATACTGTTTCCTAAGAAGAAGTTCTGTCAGAGTACCCAATAAAAGCAGTCCTCTTTTCAAGGGAGTACGAAATTGATTCCCATATCTTTCAAAAATAACATCAAATTTGTTGAGTTCCATTTCTTTCACCTCCATGTCAATAAGATCAAGATGTTCCATAAACAAAAGTACTTTCATGGCATCTTGTACCGATGAATGAAAATATAAATCCTTAATCCAGGCAATTCTAATGCCTTTCATTAAAAATTTTTCTAAAAATTCAATTTCAATCCTTTTGAATTTGAAGATTTTATTAATGATTTCTAAAAAATACTTATCTAAATCATCATTTTTACTTTTGGGATCTGACCTTTTAAAAAATTTTCGTATTGTACTAAAATGAAAAGGAGTTTCAAACTTCTCATCTACCCACCTTTTTGCATTAAATATAGTTCTTAGATGTGATGGAAAAACATCTTCTATAAGTAACTGGATTTTTTCAGCCGCACTAAGTTTATTTCTATTATCAATAAATAGAAAATATAAAGCTACATTATCATTAACCTCTTTTAAAACATCTAGAATTTCTTCTTCATCATCTATACTGCTATTTACAATCTTTTCTTTTAAAGAAATCCTTTTAGTAGTATTTACAAGAATATCTAGCACTTCATTAAGGGTATCTTCTTTTCCCCATAAAAACTTCGGAATTAAAAAATAACTTAATCCACAAAAACTAAATAAAAGATTGCTTTGAACATATTTTCTTCCTTCTTCTATCTCTAATTTGCATTCCAAACATACAGGGAAGTTTTTCCAAGCATTTTTCTCATTGAATCCTCCAGTAATAAAACCTGGCTTATCTAAAGTATAAAATTTATATGTACCTAAATTGCCAATAACTGTGTCTTTGATTTCTCCACATAAAGAACACATTTTATCTGTAGAAAATACTTTTGCATCTTTTTTATCAACAAGATATTTTAGAAGAAATCTAAACAAACTAATTTCTCCAATATAACAATCTTTTTCTTCAGTTCTGATTTTTAACGTTATGATGAATCCTTCTTTTCCCATTTGAGATTTTATATTGGAAATTCGTGATATAATAGTACTTTCTTCATTTTCTAATGTCTTTTGAATCTGTTTTAAATATATAATTTCTTCATCTTTTAAAGGAAGGTTCTTTATTTTCCATAAAGCTGAAAACCAGCCTAAAAACTTTGTTCTCATAGTTTTGGACGGCTCTGTTAATATTGCAGTTAATGAATAATTTGATTCTCTTGAATTTCCTCTTCTAAATAAATATGAAAAAATCTTATCTGAATTATAATCTTCTAATTCAACATCTACAAAGTTGAAAATGCCTTGGGATTCTTCCAATATAATTGCAGCAACTTTATTATAACTACCGTTTGCATTTGGATCTTGTAATAATATTTCTAAAATATCTTTGTCTCCCTGTTTAATTTTTAAACTTCCAATATCCTTTATCGCTTCTAGCATCAAGCAACCTCCTTTCTTTGTGATTATTTAGAAATTTATCCCATAATATGATTATATTACAATGACCGAGCAAATTCAACATATTATTTGAATTTTTCATATTATTTTACATATTAGATTATTGATACAAAAAAAGATCTTGCAAAATAGCAAGATCTTTTTCAAGATGCGTTATCATATCTCAATCATTCAAAATTTGATTTCTTTTTACACAAAGTATCTATACATCTCTCATTTCATGCTCAAATTCCTTATAGGTACTATAAAAACGAATATATTTTTTCACCATCCTTCCTCTGTGAAAAAGGTTTCAATTCCTTATAGGTACTATAAAAACTTTTGCTAACGACAAATTTATAATTAAGTATGGCGAGTTTCAATTCCTTATAGGTACTATAAAAACTATTCCAGGCTAAAAGGTAAAAAACAGCCTAATGTGTTTCAATTCCTTATAGGTACTATAAAAACTGATAATCATGCTGTTACAGATTATTGGATTGCAAAACTGTTTCAATTCCTTATAGGTACTATAAAAACGATTCCCACAAGCAAGGCAATCCTTTTTTTGATAAGTGGTTTCAATTCCTTATAGGTACTATAAAAACTCCAACTTGAAAATCTTTTATTGACATAGATATATTCGTTTCAATTCCTTATAGGTACTATAAAAACTTCCCCATCTTTCATGACTAATTCAGGATCTTCTAAGGTTTCAATTCCTTATAGGTACTATAAAAACGACCCTGGCGGCGACGCCCCGAAAGACTGATAACGTAGTTTCAATTCCTTATAGGTACTATAAAAACAAAGGAGGATTCATTATGAGTAAAGTATATGTAATCATGTTTCAATTCCTTATAGGTACTATAAAAACTCTTGTAAACAGAAAACCCAAACAGCTAATTCTTGAGTTTCAATTCCTTATAGGTACTATAAAAACAAAAATAGAGGTTTCTATAATTTACGATTTCTTTCTTGTTTCAATTCCTTATAGGTACTATAAAAACGTTGCATATATTGATAGTCTAGTAACTGAAGAGAAAGTTTCAATTCCTTATAGGTACTATAAAAACTTTAAATTAGTATTGACAATATAAAAATATATGATAGTTTCAATTCCTTATAGGTACTATAAAAACTTAGATTCGCCGAACAAAAAGGAGGAGAATTTGATGTAGTTTCAATTCCTTATAGGTACTATAAAAACCTACAAAAACAGCATAAAATCAATACTTCTTTATTTTTCTAAAAAAATTTTATTTGCCTTATGTTAACCTAATTTTTAATAGATTATTGCATTTTCAAATTTTTCCTGCTTTTTCTTTTGTCGTCGATGTACTGGGATTTTTACACTATTAAAGGTCGACGACAAATGAAATGCTCTTCTTCTTCAATCATTCCGAATCCTTGAGAATTTTTACTACCCAAACCGTAATTATATGCAATATTCACTAATTTCTTGTCTCCCTCAATCTCAAACTTTCCGTTCCATCCTTTAATAATGGTATTCTTATACGTAGTAATGACAGGTCTATTTTTCTCATATTCCAAAGGTTTAATTTCAAACTCCAGATCGTGAGATCCCGAGTGAAAGGTATTATACTTTCTTAGCAAATTGTCTCGTATCAGCTTGGGAAATTCCTTTTCTCCCGGATGATAATAATATGTATATTTTTTATATTCATTTTGTAAAGTGCTATACAATACAATAGGCGAAATGGTTCGAACAATCATTTGCTCTTTCACTTTAGGTTCTTCCATGGAAATGGATAAAATAGCAATTTCATTTTTACCTAAAATGATTTTATCTTTTTTCATCAATGTTGAGGCCAAGTCTTCTATAAATGGTGAAAATAATGATGTGATCTTAAGCGTAACATCAGATATAAAAGTAATTCTTTTTCTTTGCTTATTTAATATATAATCCCCCTCAAGTCTGGAGAAAGAAAAAAATTTAAACACTCTTTTATTATTATAAAATCCTTTATTATGCATAAAATCTTTAAGCGCTTCATCACTGATACTATTGTATATAAATCCCTGGACTGTTTGACTATATGCTAATGGTAAGTCTATTGGCTGTTTTCCTCTAAAGGTAACTATAATCCGCATATGTATATCTTCTTTCCTATTATTTTATTATATTTTTCTATCTTATTCGATTGTCTTTTTCAGAATTATTTTACCAATTATATTTCCCCTGTGCAATAAAAAGTTATCACCCTCATAGTTTCCATACATGAGGAGACAACTTGTCATATTCTTTTAATATCACCTCTAGATTAATTTGGTCGTAATCACTACCATTCTGCTTCTACTGCCCCATTTTACATCTGCTCCAGTACTTTGGGCGATGAATTTTACGGTGATCATTTGTATTGCCATTAATTACTTGGGCTGGTGTTATGAGGTTCACTGTTTATCCATTCACTGTAGCATCTTTTAGCCTAGCTTCTTAGCCTTTTCTGCTAATTTACTGATTTTCTGCTAACTGCAATCTACATAACATTCTCCTTTTAATTTTGATACTATTTGCTAATAGAATTTCCGTGGATATATATCCTTTGCACTTTCAGTTTTTTATTTTCTTAATAGTAAGTTCATCAATGTCTTGCTTAAATTCTGCAGTAAATCCTCTTTTGTGTATCATAGACATCTCTTTATTGAGTTTTTTTGGTTACCTTTTTATATATACATCAAACTTGATCTAGAAACCTGAAATCCCTTAACCACTTCTTAATCATAAAACTTCGATTCCTTATAGGTACTATAAAAACAGAGAACATTTTTATGACAGTAACTGCTGAACAATATTGTTTCAATTCCTTATAGGTACTATAAAAACTGTATAAAGAAATCATGGAAAAAATCAACCCGGATAATGTGTTTCAATTCCTTATAGGTACTATAAAAACTCCATATCCAAATAGGATGGACTATGGGGTATGCATGTTTCAATTCCTTATAGGTACTATAAAAACCAGATAGGAGATGACAGTATGGCTCATGAAGAATGCGGTTTCAATTCCTTATAGGTACTATAAAAACTTTGAACTTTTCAAAATTCCAGGTTACTTCATTATTAGTTTCAATTCCTTATAGGTACTATAAAAACACGCAACCATACTACAGACATGATGCCCTTGGATATAGTTTCAATTCCTTATAGGTACTATAAAAACTTTTTTTGCTTATATATAGAACAATTGACGTAGATAGTTTCAATTCCTTATAGGTACTATAAAAACAAATTAGATATAGATCATACAAAGATTCCAGAAAAATGTTTCAATTCCTTATAGGTACTATAAAAACCCTCTTCCCATACTAACAATTACCGGTTTTCCTTGTGAGTTTCAATTCCTTATAGGTACTATAAAAACTCATAAAAATAGCATAAAATCAATATTTCTTTATTTTTCTTCATAAGTTTTTATTTGTTTTATGTTAACCTAAATTCTAATAGATTATTGCTTTTTCACGCTTTTCTTTCTTTTTCTTTTGTCGTCGATGTTCTGGGATTTTTACACTATTAGAGGTCGACGACAGATGAAATGCTCTCTATTCTTCTTCAGGCATTCCGAATTCTTGAGAATTTTTATTACCCAAACCGTAATTATATGCAATGTTCATTAATTTCTTATCTCCCGTTATTTTAAACTTTCCATTCCATCCTTTAATAATAGTGTTTTTTAATCTCTCACTTTAAATTCTTCCATGGAAATGGATAATATAGAAGAAATCTCATTTTGACCTAAGATGATTTTATCTCTTTTCATCAATATTGAGACCAGGTCCTCTAAAATAACAAAAGTAATGATGGAATTATTTTATCAATTATATTTTCCCTGTGCAACAAAAAGTTGTCACTCTCATAGTTTCCACCCATGAGGAGACAACTTGTCAGCATTATTTTAATATAGCTTTTAAATTCGATTGATTATAATCACTACCGTCTTGCTTGCCCCATCCCATTTCACATCTGCGCCTGTGCTTTGGGCGATGAATTTTACAGGAACCATTGTATTGCCGTTGATTGTTTGGGCTGGAGTGGCGAGTTTTACTACTTGTCCATTCACTGTAGCATCTTTCCCCAGGGGAAGTATGATTTTTGTACCTTCTTTTTCTCCGTAAATGGTCTTGGTTGAAGCATCATATTTTAAATCGATATTCAGCGCTTCAAAGATGGCTCTTAAGGGTACCAATACTGTTCCGTCTTTCATGACAGGGGATACATTCATATTTAATGGATTTTCGTTAATAGTTACTTTAATTGCATCCTGTTTCATTTTTGATACGACCAGTGCATTGCTTATTTGTCTACCTGTTTTTGTAATGTACTCTCCATTGTAATACAATCCTGAAGATGCTCCGCCGTCTAAGTTCATGGCATCTTTTAAACCGAGTTTCTTTGCAATTTCTGCTAGTTCGTTGATATTGGCACTGGATACAGTGCCCATAATCATAACATTATTTTCATTTACGCCTATAAAGCTTCTTTGTCCTTTGTTGGTAAGTATCTTTTCACTGGTAAAGCCTTCATTCTTTGGATTGGCTACAATTTTTCCATCCTTCACAAGCATAGGACCGGCCCCTACAGCAGAATCAACATTTCCCCAGCCTGTTAATGGATTGCCGGAATTCAAATGGTTAAATTCTATGTGATATTCTACGGAATCTCCCACATGGAAACGATCCAAAAGTCCTTTGGTTCCCACAACAATGGTATAGCCATTGACAGGGATTCGTGCCTTTCCGTTTTTGATTTCTGCTACGACACCATTCTCAACGACCACAGAAAGTTTATTATGTTCAGGGGTATATTTGCCGTATTCTGGCGTAAATATGACTGTTGCTTCGGCTCTTGTATCATTGTGGTTGATATTCCATGCGTACCATGTTTTGTCCCAATTAGAACTTCCGTTAATGGTTCCTGTGACTTTTATTTTAACAGGGTCCATTAAAACCTTGTTATCTTTCGTAAAACCTATAGTGGTTCCATTGCTGCCTACATGAAGCAGCTTACCATTCTCTATGATGTTTCCGTTTGGTTGCAAATCATCATAGGAATTAAAAAATGTACCGTTGATGGCAGCTACTGCTTCTTTTTCAGATGTGTTCGCCTGATTGGCAATATTCTTAAGATCATCAACTTGTCCCACTTTACCTTTAGCCGGAAGCACATCGATTTGGATTTTAGGATCGTTTAAATTCACATATACCAGGTGAGCTGTTTTATTCCCGGTTGAAATGGAAACTTGTTTCGTCTCTTTCCAGACAGAATTTGCTGCCCCGTATGAATATGAAAATTGAAATATAAAACTTATAATCAATAAAAATATCCTATAGTGTTTTTTCACTTTATCCCTCCTGTTATAAGCTACTTTAGAATATATCATATAACAGTTTTATTAAAAATGACAGATCTAAAATATCTGTAAAAGCTTATCTCTAATTACATAATTGTAATAAATAATGTAATATATGGATATTCAAAAAAGGATAGCGTGAAAATAACAACTTTGATTTTTCCTCAAGAAAAATAGATGCATTTCAAGTAAAAAAATTCACTTTCTTAAGCAAAAAATGATCCAAGAGATTGATTTAAAATTTAAACTTACTGCTTTGATAGAGCATAATCGTTTTGGAAGATCACCCTATCTTGAATAATCTAATTGGTGCAAATCTGTTATGCGCCGAATTCTTTTTTACTAAAATAGTCCCAGAATTTTTTCACTTCATCTTTTATGATTTCATTCTTCATACAGACAAAATTAAACTCTCTTCTTAGTACAAAATCTTTTAGCTTTACTTCCATCAGTTCTCCTTTTTTAATTTCTTCTTTTACCGCATCTTCATACATAAATCCAAGGCCTACTCTACTTTTTATTAATGCTTTTGCCACGTTTACATTGCCTATTTCAATAATCTTTTTAAAACTGTCTAATGTATAATTCCTGTCAAATAATCCTCTTTCCAGTACTTCTCTTGACCCAGAACCTTTTTCCCGGATTATAATCGTTTGGTCTTTAAGATCATCTAAGTAAATTCCTTCTTTTGATGCAATGGGGTCCTCTGCTGAAGCAACCAATATGAAATTTGACATTTTATACAATTGGGTTTCATATTCGGCTTTATTAAATAATCCCTCTACTATTGCAAATAAGATTTTCCCTTCCATAAGCATCTTTAAAACAGTTTTAGTATTATCTACGTACATGGTTATATCATAGTCACTAAATGTTTTTACAAAATCACTGAGCACCGGTGCTAATGTAAATTCACCTATGGTCATAGTTGCTGCAAAGGACAATGTCTTTTTTTCCTGTCCTATTTCTTCTAGTTTCCGAATGATGAATTGATCGCTTCCTTTTGCCTGAAGAATATGCTTATAAAATAACTCACCTTCCTCGGTAAGTTTCAACCCTCTGTTAACGTATTCAAAAAACTTACACCCATAATGTCTTTCTAAAAATTGAATATGCTGAGTCACTGCTGGCTGTGTTATATTTAACGCCTCTGCTGCCTTAGTATAGCTCTTATTCTTACAAACAGATAAAAATGTATCGACTCTTATATCAAGCAAATGTTCCACCTTCTATAAAAATATTTTATAAATCTATAACAAATCATAATTAGATTTTATGATAAAGCCATGTTAAAATCAACTCGACCAATAATAAAGGAGTTGATGATATGACATTTATCAAAAGCTATGCTGGAGGAATTTTGCTTACAATCGTATTAACTGTATTGTCCACCTTTATAAGTGGCTTAATTCCCTATCAACTCATAAGTGCAGGGGTTTTTGCACTTTTAATGGGAATGCTGCTTAATCCTCTCCTTTCAAAGCATGCAATTTTTGAAAAAGGTTTAAGTTTTACAGCCAAAAAAGTGCTTCGCCTGGCTATCATACTGATGGGAACCTCTCTTAGCTTTTCACAGGTTGTAGAAGTAGGAAAGTTTTCTTTATTCGTTATGGTCTTTACCCTTTTGACTGCCTTTGGGGGAGGATATTGGATTGGAAAATACTTCGGGATGAGTTGGAAACTGTCAGGACTTATTTCTGCCGGTACCGGCATATGCGGAGGATCTGCCATTGCCGCTATTGCTCCGGTTATTGATGCAGATGACAGTGATATTGCCTATGCTATATCTGCAACATTCATCTTCGATATATTAATGGTTATACTTTTTCCCATTATGGGACGTCATTTTAACATGAGCGACCTGGGCTATGGATTATGGACAGGAACTGCGGTGAATGATACCTCTTCGGTAGTTGCAGCAGGCTATGCTTTTTCTGATGCCGCTGGGCAATTTGCTACCATTGTCAAACTGACCAGAACTTTGTCCATCATTCCTACCGTTTTGATCTTTTCCTATATCAATGAAAGACTAACAATAAAAAGCAATATAAAAAGTCTCCTTGATGATGTAAATACGACAAATTATTCTGATAAAAAAATAAACCTCAAGAAAATTTTCCCCTGGTTCATTCTTATGTTTCTTGTCGTTGTCGGAATTAAGAGTTTAGGATTGATCCCTCAGGATGTTAGTCGTTCCATTTCTTCATTAAGTAAATTTATGATGGTTATGTCTTTGGGGGCAATAGGTCTTAGGACAAACTTTAGTAAATTGGCGAAATCCGGATTTAAACCAATGGTACACGGATTCATTATTTCTCTGTTGGTTGTTGTGGTTTCATTTGCAGTACAGTTGTTTATCGGACAAATATAAATCCCACCAGTTAAACTGGCGGGATTTTTTTAGCAAAATCTTGTTGTGGATAGCTTCCATAAATGCAAATGGATATCTGAATTTCCATATCGTGTTCAAAATATTTGAAAATATTATTTATATTGATATAATTATAGATATATAACTTATTTGGTTTTTTATTCCTTAAATAAAGGTGTGATAATCATATGAAATTATTTTCCTGCAAAAAATCAAATGATAAAGAATTTTATCACATATTATTCAATACTTATTATAAAGATGTTTATAGGGCTGCTTATTATATTTCAAGAGATCCATTCGATGCAGAGGAAATAGTTCAGGAGGCATTTATCATAGCCTTTAAGAATATTGAGACATTAAAGGATAAAGATAAATTTAAGCAATGGATATGTACTATTGCAATTAATCTCGCTAAAAGAAAATTTCAAAATAAGAAGCGTGAACTATTAATGGATGAAACCGAAAAAGTAATTCCTTTTGCTTTAGAGGTATTAGACCATATACCATTAGAGGATCACTTAGCACAAGATGAACTAAAAGAGTATATTCGGGAACAAATACATCATTTAAATCCTCAATATAAAGAAGTCCTATATCTTTTTTATTTTGAGCAATTAAGTTATCAAGAAATTGCGGATCTCCTTGATATTAGTATTGGTACTGTTAAATCAAGAATCTCCAGAGCAAAGTTAAAATTAAAAGAAAACATAATCGAAGATCTAGGAAAAGTGGGTGATTATAGTGTCAAAGGATCCATTGGATAAACTTATTGAGGAGGTCATTTCTGAAGAAATAAATGAGATCGAAATACCTGACGGACAACAGATTTGGGACCGTATTGAGAAAGGCCTGAATAGTCCAAATAAAAATAAAATTAAGAAATATAACTATAAAAAAGTCAGCAGTTTAATAATCGCCTTAATAACACTATCACTCTTTTCACATTGGAAGTCAAAGGAAATAAATGCTTCATACATAAGTCTTTTAAAGATCATTTCAAAAATGACTGGTGGAAAAATTGAGATCAATATAGATTCAATAAGAAATAGCAGAGAAAAATCCCGAATTTCTATACATGATGAAGTGCCTTCAACAGTAAGTTTAGATATGAATACAGCAGAAGAGCAATGCTCCTTTCAATTGGCATTCCCTACTTACTTACCCTCAGGCTTTGAGTTTAAAGAAGTAGAATTAGAGCAGCTAGGTAATGAAACCTTGTCTGCTAAGATCATCTATAGTAATATCGACCATTCCGCTTTTGAGTTAGTGGAAACACCTATTAAAGAAGAATATTCAAAAAATATAGGTGTAAATCAGGAATCCGCAAAAGTTGAAACAGTGAATCATAATGGATTTGAGTACACCGTAATTGAATATAAAAATAATCAAATATTAATCCTGTGGAACATATATGATATCGAGTATACTTTACGAGGAAATAACAAAGAAGAAGCACTAAAAATTGCATTTTCAATCAAATCAACTCAGTAATAAACTTTATGTTTTGACAAAGCAATCTCTTCCCTGGCAAGAAACATAATAGCAACTAAAGAATAATGGTATCGCTGCATCATCCCCTTAAAATGATCGTTTAAAAGCCCAGCACATAAAAACATATGCCAGGCTTCATAGTAACTCTTTGGGTGCTCATACATTTGAAATAATATTCAATGCTTATCAAATGTAACCTTGGATCAAAATTATACATATTTATAAAATACAGATCTTTGGCTGTGTAATGTAGTTCTATTATTTTCACTGCCTACTCTGAAGGTTATTCATTTTTGTAAAATCATTTATCCTGACTAAAAGCTTTGTTTTTAATCGACATTTTTTAATAAGCTGAAAGAAGGATCATGTTTATTTAACCTTAGTTACATCAAAATGTATTTCATCTGTTGGAAATGTTACTGTCCCCAAATAGTAGGTAGTGAATTTTCCATCGTCTGCACCAGTTGATCTTATTTTTGCTCCACAAAATGCATCGTATTTATGTCCTCTCATATACCATGTTAAATCATATAATCCCGTTTCAGTAAATCCACAGTTCCATGTTTCACCTTTTGTTATTTCAGCAGTTTCACTGCTTGCATATCCTCCGGCCACTTGGATCTTAGATTTAACAGCTTTAATGTCAAAAGATCCTTCTAAATTACCTGATATATTCCATGTGGTAGATTTAGTTGTCTTTTTAGTAACAGTCAATGTGTAGGTTGGCGAAGCACCTTTAGTAAATTGGACACTTGTGCCATAAATATATCCATAAGTATAATTAATTGATTTATTCGCTATTTTCTCATATCCTGGAACATACTCATAACCTAATAAAATTTGGGGACGTATAATGGAAGAATGGGGGTCAGCTTTATAAATACTAGCTCCATCAGGAAGTATACCATTTATAGAATGACTTTCTGGTATTCTTAAACTTTCTGGAGTTGCAGCAAAAATATTTGTGCTGCATAAAAGCATAGTAACTATAAGCAGACATGCTAATAAACTTTTCCTCATTCTTGATCATTCCTTCCTTAATAGTTTATAAATTACTTAGTTATAAACTTTATAAGCTCATTCGAAAAAGCCATAAGTTCGGAAGCGGCCAGGTCTTTTTCACTGTCATCTGACAAGCATAAAAGATTGAAAGAGCACCCTTTATAGTTAAAAGAGTTACTTGCGAGTTGGACTTCCGGAATCTTTTCATTGTAAAAATTACCATATACACTATCTGAAGCATTAAATAGATCTGGAGAATAACTAAAACTGGAGCTCCATACATCCACATCTGATCCGGTATAAGTTATTTGCAGCATGATTACTGTACCTGATGTTCTGCTTTTAAACACAAATAGTTTTTGGCGACCTATGAAACCATTTTCTGGGCTGATGTCTTCACAATATAGTGGCAATGCCAGCATGTGAGATCGATTATTCATAAGTTCTTCGTAATTAGAGAAAGTAAAATTATTGTCAATATTTTGAATAAGATTTGTATACTCATCAATAGCATAGGTTGATAAACTATTCATTTTGACATTAAAATAATAAATCCCGCCTAAAAGAATACATAAAATAATCGTTGAAGTAATCACTATTTTCGATTTGATTTTCAAAATGGACTTCCTCCTCTATTCCAAGCTAAGCAAAAAGAAAGATTTTTTGATTTTTTATAAAATGTAGTTCATCGTGGATTCTGCCATATTTTATATAAAACAATTCTTAATGAATGAAATCCTCATATTTTCAGGGCTGGTTATTTTACTACTATATATTCTGTAGTTCTCTGATCAGTTTCTTTTTTGCCATTATCATATACAGTGTAGTAACCTATTACCCTATATTTATCACCCTTATTAGCACCATAATATACAATGCTTAAATCTGCCGAATCATCATCGTATTGAGTGGTTTTCCATGTTTTTATGGTATCCCAAGAAGACCCTGTCCATCTTTGAAGCCTTAATTCTATCCTGATTTCATCCACAATATCAAAAGTATAGGCCTCCCCATAAACTCTTAACCTTTGATCCCCCAGATCCATTAAAGAAGCAGAAGTTAATTGCAGCAAATCAGATGTAACACGATTAATAATTATATTGGTACTGTTCCGACTTATGGTATAACCTTCTGTCAGAGATCTTTCTCCAAGAAGATTAGCCTTATTTTCCTGAGCATAAAGGTGCTGAGGTGTTAATATTGCTGCTAAAAATATTAAAAGTAGTGCTGAAAATATTTTTTTCATTGATACATTCCCCCTATTTTTTGTCTTCAGTATATAGAGACTTAAATAAGTGATTTTGTTCCCAAAAAATCAATTTAATGGTTAATTTTGATGTTGTAACAAAAATAACCGTTGTGATATTAGATTTTTAATTCATATCACAACGGTTATTTTTAAATCTTCTTATTTCATTTTTGATAAATTATACTCTGTCCAGATACTCTCCATACCCCTCTTCTTCCATCTTATCCTTTGGAATAAATCTCAGAGCAGCAGAATTGATGCAGTATCTTAGTCCTCCGCGGTCTAATGGGCCATCGTTAAATACATGTCCCAGATGGGCCTCGGAATCCTTGCTTCTTACTTCTGTTCTGATCATGTTGTGGCTGAAATCTTGTCTTTGCTTTATTTTGGTACTGTCTATGGGCTGTGTAAAGGATGGCCAGCCACATCCTGCATCAAATTTATCTTTGGAGGAGAAAAGAGGAGTTCCAGTGATGACATCCACATAAATACCTTCTTCAAACTTATCATAATATTCATTTTGAAAAGGAGGTTCTGTGCCGTTTTCCTGTGTTACCTTATACTGAATATCGTTTAGTTTTTTTCTTAAATCTTCTTTATTCATTTGACTCATATGATCACCTCATTTTTAGCATACCCCGATTTTATAAATTTAGAATGAAAACTAAAAACAAGGTTTTACAATCGATAGAAGAAAATTTTTCTTAAACAGAATTTTGGCGATATCTGTGCACCCATTTTTTAATAAGTTCTTTAATAGAGAACTGATATTCTTCTTTTTTTCCTTTTTCCTTTAGGATTCTTGCTCTTTCAAGTTTTGCTTCTTCGTCTTCTTCATTGATTTTAATTGCTTCATCTATTGCAGAAATCGCTTCATCCAGTTTGCGTTTCTTTCGATAGAGCCTTGCCAAAGCAACCCAAGATGGGATATATTTATTATTCTTTTCAATGCTCTTTTGGACACAGTCTATGGCTAAATCATCCTTATTCCATGCTTCATAGAGCTTGGCATACTGAAACCAATAGACTTCATTTCTAAAGTTGCTTTTGATTTGTTCCAGATAGTCCTCGGCAGTTTCAAATTCTCGTCTTTTGATATAAATGCTCGCTAAACGAAGGAAACTGTCAAACGAATCTCCTTTTTCTATGGCTCTTTTATAAAATTCTATCGCTTCTTTCTCATTTCCTTGATTTCTATACAATTCTCCATAATAATACCAGATCTTTTGGGAATTTTCTAATTTTGCTGCTTGACTTAAGTATTTTGCACTTTGCTCATAATTATCTTTAAGCATATATACTTCTGTAAGGTTTAAGAGAATGGAAACATTGTCAGGTTCCATTGCATTGGCTTTACTAAGGAAATAGGTGGCATCTTCATACCATCCCATATGCATACAGGCAACTCCCATGTTATTATAGAGCTTCCCGTTCTCTTCAAACACAATGGCTTTCTTATACCACTTAATAGCCTCTTCCGGCTTATTCTGCCCCATGAAATAATCTGCTTTTTCTTTGCATTTTTCCCATTCTGCTTTGTTTTCCCACTTAAAAATTTCTTTTCTTAAAAGATCTAATTCCGATTCATAAAAATAATCTATGAGTCCAAGAAACTTAATATATTGGTCTGTAATAGCAGGATATTCATCTTTAATTTTGGCAATTTGTCCGCTTACAGAATCAAGACCTAATTCATTTTTGATCCAATCTTCAAGCTTTCCCATAAGAAAATCATCAATGGATTGCTTCCAATAATGATAGCAGTGGTAATACAGCTCTTCCAAGGAGTATACTTTGATTTTGGTCATATAAAAATAGTAGGGTCTCTCCACTTTTTCAGGAGAGACACTTAAGATCAATGAGGACATAGATGTTCACCTTCTTATAGTCGAACCAATTCGGCAATACTCATTGCAATATTGTCCAATATATCCGTAAACTTTTCTTGTAAGTCATAATATTTTCCATCTGGTCGTGTTAATGGGTCATAACTTTCAATGCTGGCTTTATCTTTTCTTGCTACCACATAAGTTGTAATATTGTTTTCCCTAAGCATCGCCGCAATTTCAGGAACATATTTTCCTCCTTCTGTAGGCACATGGGGCGGTGCATCCGTAATAAGGATAAAGATGTTTTTGCCTCCTGCTTTATCCACTCTGGAGGTTTTTAGAAGTTCAATTCCTGTTTCGATTGCTTCCAGAGATGATTCAGGGATATCTCCACCATAGGTTCTGGGAATATTCTTAACTTGCTTTTGGAATTTTTCCACATCGTTTGTAAAATTATAGACACTGGGTTTTTCTTTTTCTCTTAAATCTCCAAAACCGATAAGTCCCAGCTGGAAGCCTATTCCCTTACTTCTTAATATATTTGAGAATTCTATGGCTCTGTCTTTTACACCATTAATATAGGTATCCATACTTCCTGTGGTGTCGATGATAAATACAATATTCATATTTTCTGCGGATTTCTTTTCTTCTTTCTTTGGCGGCGGCATGACTTTGTCTCTGTCAAATTCTGCTCTTTCTGTCTTTCCTGTGGACAAATCCTTTACAAAAACTTCAAATAAGTTATTCTCATCTATGGCATAAGTGATTTCAAGCTGTGTCGTTCCGCTAAGACCTGACAACATAACACTGCCTATATACTTCTTTTCTTCTTCATGGCCTTGTTCCCACTGATAAACATCTACCTGTACGGAAGATGCGCCGGACATGCTGGCAAAATTGTTATCTGAAATCTTTACTGGGATCGGACTTCCCATAGGTATAATAGGGATCAGTCTTTTCTCCATCGTACTTAAGTTAACCACTGCTTCCGTACCAAAAATCTGTCTTGTAATTTGTCCTACTTTTACATTGCTGTTGGGAAGATGAATCAAATAGTTATAAATCGCCGCTCCCATTGCCACACTTTTCGCAGGGTCTGTGGCACGATAAGGTTCTTTAATATATCCTGCCACCATGCGTTTTACCATAGGGATCAGGGTTGAACCCCCTACTAAAATCACCTTTGAAATTTCATCTGGCTCTTTTCCTGCGCGTTTTAAGGCTTCTTCTATAATCTCACGGCTTCTGTCTATATATTTTCTAATCAATGCTTCAAACTGTTCTCTGGTCAATTCCATCACTAAATTCTTAGGAACACCCTCATGAATAAGCAGCGGATGGATTCTTATGGCTACTTTATTGGTACCTGAAAGCTTTTTCTTGGCCTGTTCGGCTTCCTGTTTTAATTTTTGAAGGACTCTTTTTCTTTCTGCAGTTTCCAGACTATCTAAATCAATCCCCGTTTCTTTGAAAAAATGTTCCTTCATTAATCTAATCAATTCGCTGTCAAAGTCGTCTCCCCCAAGATTCATATCCCCTACATCGGATAGTTCCTGGAAGATTTCCTGTCCGTCTTCATCCTGGGATACCTTTAACACGCAGGCATCAAAGGTTCCGCCTCCTAAGTCGTATACCAGAAGTGTTTGGGCATAGCCTTGTCTGTAACCGTATTCAATAGCCGCAGCCAATGGTTCTGATAAAAGATGCACATTTTTAAATCCAGCTAGTTCTCCGGCTTTCTTCGTTGCGAAAATTTGTCTGTCGTTAAAATATGCCGGATGGGTGATCACCACTTCATCGAAAGTTTCTCCACTTTGGCTTTCTGCAGCTCTTTTTAATTTTTTCAGGATCTCACTGCTGATTTCTTCCGGAGATTTTTCCATATCCCCTACTTTGATTTTTTCCGTCTGTCCCATGAATCTCTTAACAGAAATCACAGTGGTTTCAGGGTATATGATCGCCCCTGACTTTGCTTCGCTGCCAACGATCACCCCATCTTCTCCATAGTGAACTACGGAAGGCAGGATTTCGTCTACGCCGTCAATCTTTACAACTTCCATTTCATCGGTTTTATCTTTGTAAATCACTGCCACTGAGTTAGTCGTTCCCAAGTCTATTCCTAAATAACTCATTTGTTATCCCTCCAATACTGTCTTTTTAAACCGGCTTGGGTCAAAGCTCTGTTTAAAGCCACTGGGAGCATAAAGATCGCCAAAGCCTAAATCTTCTACTACGCCTTTTACAAGGCCTCCTTCTTCTTCAACAGACAGCGTCACCTGAAGCTTGGTTTTGCCGGAAGGACGCTCGGGCAATCCTTGTATTTGTACTTCGCCGATTAATTTACAGTTTTCTATGGTATCTTCTTTATCAATTCTCTCTAATATTTTAAGCTCCAGGGTTGTCATATCTTCCGGCGTTTTCCCGGTCAAGGTAAAGATATGACTTTTTTTCGCCAGGGAATATGGCGTCCCTCTTTTGATCATTGTAAAGAAAGATTTCCTGCTGCCATGGTCTACTTCCAAGCCAATATCATGGGGAACTGTCACTTCAAATTCCACATCAACTTTTTCAGCCTGTAAATCAGGATGCGTAAGTAAGCCCATTTTCATAGCAGCGTAATAGGTTGCGCCAAGGGAGATGTCCAGTGCCGGACGTTCAGAAGTATAAATCTTATTTTCATCATTAAAGATTCCAATGAGCATATCTTTAACCCAAGGCATACTGGATGAACCACCTTCAAGAAGCACTCTGTCGATATCGTCTGGAAGAAGGGCTCCGATATAAGCTTCCCGTAATGCCTTCAGGACTAATTTTCTTGTCTTTTCTATAAAATCATGAATAAGGTTTTCAAACTCATCCCTCGTAATCTGCTCAACAAAAGGAGGTATACAGAAAGTAAAAGGAATTCTGAAACTCTTTACTCCTGAGAGTCTTTCTTTCGTTTCTCTGGCACGCATAACCAGTTCCGCCTGATTTTCTACTGTCATTTCCTCTCTCTTTTGTCCGGTTTTTTCCTCAATATATTTATAACATTGTTCTAAAATGATTTCGTCAATATTGTCTCCACCATGATAAGCTTCTCCGCCTTCGCTGATCACTTGGAGCTTGATATGGTAATCATCTTTTTCCACCACATGGAATAAAGTAATATCTAAAGTTCCTCCACCAAAATCAAATACCATGATTTTTTCATCTTTAGAAAGCTGATGGCGGAAATTATATGCCAAAGCCGCTGCTTTTGGTTCTTCAATCAGACAAATTAATTTATCCTTCAAGCCTGCCAGTTCACAGGCTTTCATAGTAGCTTTTTTCGCTGCATCGTCAAAATCATAAGGAACAGAAACCACACAGCCGGCAATCTCTGCATTTGGATTCATGCTTTGGCAGTGATTAACCAATGCCTTCAAAATCATTGCTGAGATTTCTTCCGGCAGATATTCCTTGTCTGCTATTTTAATCTTTTCATTGGTTCCCATTTTTCTTTTAATGGAGCGGATGGTTGTTTCCGGATATATTTTCATGGATCTGTAGGCTTCTTCTCCTATAACCCATTCTTCTTCTCCACCTTCATCTCCCCTGTACTGAACGACAGAAGGCAGAGGAATCTTTCCAAATCCATTGCTGATGTCTATTGGTTCCGGCTTTTTATTGGTATTGTCCCAATAACTGATAACAGAATTTGTAGTGCCTAAGTCGATCCCGAGAATATACCACTCTTCAGGGACATCTCCTTTTTCTTCTATCTGCTTTTTATATTCTTCCCAATTCATAGTTTCACTCCTTATGTGCAGACAAAACTTTCGCTCTGCTTATTCATTGGTCTTAGAAATGAAAATGTTATTATAACCCGATAATAAATTTTTGAGCAAAGTCTGAGGCTGGGAACAATTCTCCAAAGCCACAGTCTCTGATCTCTGTCTCAATCTGATCGTATTGTCTGAACTCCATTGAAAATTTCAAGCGTATTGTCCGGGAGGGCCTTTCGGGCAGATTTTTAAGCTGTATCGTATGAATAGGGATAATCTCTCCCTGTTCATTTCGTTTATATATGGGAATATCTAAAGTATTGCGTCCTTCTAAATCTAGTATAAAAATCCTGGGCTTAGATTTCTGCCACCAAAATGTATTTCTTTCAATCAAAGGTATAAACCTAAGTTCTTTTTCATAGATGCCTTTGATCCCTATGTCTGAAGTTAATTGATGGCGATCCGATAAGTCAATCATTTGTTCAGGTAAAATCCCTAAGTAAGAAGCAGCACCGATACATGCTCCCAAAGCAACAGTTCCTTCAGATTCCTTGGGACATATAATGGGTATCCCTGTGAATTCATTTTCTAATAGCTCTTTCATCCAGTTCATTTCAAAACCGCCGCCAACAGCAATCACTTTTTGAACTTTCTCTTTTCCAATCGAGCCATAAATGGTTTTATTCAAAAGGGACGAAATAAAATCTTTAATATTCTCTGCAAACGGTTCGATCCATTGGTCCAAATCTTCAACGGAAACTGTCTTCTGAAAAGCCGGATAGGCGAAATTAAAGTATAGTTTTGTCGGCTTCCTTTTATAATAATTTTGGAATAAGAGACTCTTGTTTTGATAAGCAAATACTTCGATCTGATGCAGAATATCTTCTGTTAACTGAGTCTTTGAAATCCCCACTTCATTACAGTAGAATTTGATAAATATTTCTTTAAGTATTTGATCAATCCTCTTCCCGCCCAGGGAAGAATCAAACATAAATGATAAACTTTCAGCTTCAACATTCACTTCATCTTTAGGATTAATTTGAATTAATCCCCCTCTAATCTGCTGGCCTCCATAATCAATAAATAATATATTCTCTTCTTGGTTTAATGGCTCTTCAAAATTCAGATATCTTAATATACATTCTCTGTAACTCATAAGGGTTATTAAAGCTTTATCCAACCCTGCCATGGAAAAAGCTCTTGTCAGTTCTTCTTTAGCCCCTTCAGAGAAGTAATCCGGCACCGCAGCAACTACCCCAACGACTTCTCCATTGGGGTTAATATTTTTGCACATTTCTATAACTTCTTTAATATATCTGCTTAACAAACTGGGAATATTCATAGGTTTTCCGCTAATATCGATAAGTTCCTTAGTTCCCAGCCTGGAAAGTATGTTGTGTATGGTAATGTCTTCAAAATATCCCTTATTCAAAAGAGCATACTCTCCAAAAACCCATTCTCTGTTTTCTGGTATATACTGCATGACCGTCGGGATGGAAGGATTTCCGTAGCCTCCACTCATATCGATTAATTCTGCTTGTTTTCTATTAACATTCCAAATAGCAACCTTGGTAGATTTCGTACCTATATCGATGCCCAAGATAAATTTGGTTTCATCATTAAATTCCACAGACGCTATTTGCTTTTTAAATATTTTCCAGCTCATTTATACGCCATCCTCGCTATTTGCCTGCTATCACATTCGCCTTTAATATGATTTGGCCGTCTAACATATATCCTTTATTCATGGTTTTGATAATTTCACCTTTTTGGAACCCTTCTCTTACCTCTGCCATGAGTACTTCATGTTCTTTTCCATTAAACTTTTCATGAGGATTTGGATGAATAAATTCAATTTTATATGCTTTTAAAATTTCTTCAATGGAATGAGTAAGCGCATCAATCTCTTTTACATAGGTAATGATAAAATCTTCCTGGCTTTCTCTGAGCTTCGAAACAGAATAGTTGATGATCTCTTCATAAGTGCTCATTTCAAACAGCAAATGCTCTCTTAAAAATTTAATAATTTTTTTATCTGCTTCCTGCTCGATCTTTTCTTGCCTGCGAAGCAATCTATCCGATAAAAACGCCATACCCTCTTCTTCTTTACCATCCAGAAAAGCCAGTTGCTTTTTAGTAAAATCAGATTCTTCCAGAGGAAACTCATTCATGGACTCAATCATGAACTTTTCAAACAGATCTTCCGTAATTTTCTCAAAGTCTTTTTCTGAGATAAACTCTTTAAATTCCTCACTGGCCCGTTGAAGCATTTCATTTTTTATCTCAGAGAAAAGCTCTAAACTTTCTTTAAGACTTTCTATTTTGATATGGATCGTTTCTCCAATACCTTCTATAATGGGAGTATACTCTGTTTCTACGATTTCTCCTGCTCCTTTTTTGGTTTTTTCGTAGAAATCTGAAAAAGACTGTATAATCTTTTGGCTTAATTCCATGTTGTTTTGAAGCTTAAGATCAATTCTTCTCAGTAAATTATCTTGATTTATTTTGTCATTATAATGATTGAAAAGCTCTTTCTTAAATTCATTCCATATTTGATTAAAAGCATTATAGTTTTCATTAAACTCGACGATTTCTCTGTCTTTATAGTTTAGTTTACTTTTTACATTCAGGTCATTGACGTAAGCATCCATTCCCTGAACCTTAAGATAGGTTTCAAATTCTTCCGGACTGGATATATGGATCTTATTGGGCTGCTTTTCTGCTTCTTTAAAAAACTGCTCCAATTCTTCTATTTCTTTCCCCAAATGCTGATAAGCTTCTCTTATGGTATGCAGTATTTCCTGTATGATTTGCTGTTCTCTGTCTTCATAAGCTTCATTCTTCATTTCTTCTTCCAGAGCATTGACTTGAATTTTTATAATAGCTTCGACATTTTCTTTTTCTTGTTTTATGGACTCATAATAGAAGTTAGCAGCTTTTCTTAAATGGAAATCATTTAATTTCTCGATCCCTTTTTTGGACTTTTTAGCATAACATTTATACAAAGGCCCTTTTAAGTTTTGAATTAATCCTTCGTATATTTCTTTAACGCATTGAACTTGCTGGGTATCATCCTTTGCTAAATCTATCAGATGTTTTCTGAGACTAAGCAGGGTTTTCTCCATTTCTTCCTTTGTCCATTGGTCCTCAAGATCATCCAGTTGATTTAAAATATTGATCTTTTCATCCATTAGAAATTTTTCTTTTTCTGCTTTAATTGGGTTTACACTGGCCTTAGGATCACTGATTCCCTGTTCTACCATCTGATTCTCTCTAAATTGCTTCAACTGAGAAGAAAGGACAGTACAGATGCCGCTTAAAATCTCCTTTGCCTTTCCTGTTTTAATCTCCTGTTCGTTATCCTGGAATAACTGAATGGTTTTTTGATAATGATTCATTAAATGGTCGAAATACTCGAAGATTTTCTCATCGTATATCGACAGTTTATTTTCTTCACTCAGGTGATGAAGAATTTTTAACATCACCTTCATTTTCATATGAAAAAAACAACCTTTTACACTTTGCTTACTAAATTGATCAAAAGCCTGAAGGGTTTTTCTCCAGGCTTCGACTAATTCGCTGCTTTTTTGTAAAAGAGGGGGGTAATCCTTTATCATATTGATCCTCCTTTATTTCGCCCATATCCATTGTGCCGAATGACTAGTACAAATCATCCACAGAAAGTTCTGTTTCTACCCCACTTGTACTCATACTTTTAGCCATCACCTTAAGCATGTTATCCTGTCCAACATGAAAGATTACCTTGACTTTCTCTTCTCCCCTTGGTCTAGGAGGAATACCTCTTAAGCTGGTGCCTGCCAGGCGTTTCATTCCCTCTTCTGTTACATAACAGGTCTTCTTTTCGTCTCCGGAGGGTTTTGTGTTTTCATATACAACAATTGCCATGCTGGTTACATTGTCAAAATTCGTCATAAGAAGCTCCTCTGCTTCCACCGTAAGGCCTTCTTTTGGTATATCCATACCGCTTTTTACAATTTCCATAAATCTTCTTCCTGCTATTTCAAGACCTAAGGGGTGAATGGTCTTTTCATGAACAACCGGCCCTTTTACCGTAGGCATCATAATCATATTGCAATAATAAGCTGCTCCCTGAGAAATACTTAATGCAGGACTTATGCGGGATTTGAAAGGTTCTTTATTAAACTTCTCTTTGATTTTTTCCCTGATTCTCGGAATAGAAGATGAACCTCCCACTAAAAAAATCTCATCAATATCTTCAGATTTCAGTGAAGCAGATTTCAGACATTCATCGATGCATTCAATGGTTCTGTTAATCAAATCTTCTACGGATTTCCCCTCCATTTTTTCAAACAGTTCATCGGGATCACCCAGACGATTGACTCTTTTATGATTTAAAAAGGCTTCTCTCGTGATTTCCATATTAATATTGATGATTTTTGGTTCCTGAATGAATGGAGCCAATACCACCTTAGTTGATTTGGCAGAAGAAAGTCTCTCCTTGGCCTGATTTGCTACCTGAGCCAGACGCACTAATGCCGTAGTCTTTTGCCTTTTTGAAACACCATCATCAGCATTTAAATCAAACAAATCAATTTCTTCATTGGTCATTTTCTTAAATTCTTCATAAATCATATCCATGATGATTTTGTCTATATCGTTACCACCCAGATAATTATCTCCATAGGTGCTTAAGATAGAAATCGTAGGCTCATCTGCCTCTGTCATCTTTATATCCAGTACGCAGGCGTCAAAGGTACCTCCGCCAAAGTCATATACCAATACCTTTTTATCTTTTCTTTCGTTTACAGCATAGGAAATGGCTGCAGCGGCAGGTTCCAGTCTGAGATAGATATTGTCTTCATCAAAGCCAGCCAGTTTTGCCGCTTCTTTGGTCATCTTCTTTTGTTTGTCCGTAGAATTGGCAGGTACGGTAATCACACAGCCTGAAAATTCTCCGGCTATATTGAGTTCTTCCTGAGCGTACTCATCTGCTTTCTGCTTTAAGTAGCCCAAGATCTCTCCGGCTATCTGTTCCGGAGTAAATTCATATTCTTTATCATCCACTGTAATTTTAATTTTTTCATCACTGCCCAACAAACGTTTCACAGACAACACAGTACTTTGAGGATATATGATTGCAGCTTCCTTCGCCTGAATTCCAAAAATCCTGGACAATTTGTCAGGATCGTCCGGATCGGTTTCAAATTGAATGGCGGTCGGGAAAATATTGCTTCCATCAATCGGAATGGTTTGAGCCTGACCTTCTTTAAAATCATATACACTGACAACTGAGTTGGTTGTTCCAAAATCAATCCCTAAAAACAGGCCTCTTTCCACATCTAATCCTAATGTTCCCATAAAAAGCTCCTCCTTTATATTCACTGAGCTATAATAAATAGCCCGTATGATTTCTTTGATTTTCATAAATCAGGTTTTCCAAAATCATTTCTGCTTTTTCCATTTCCATGTTTTCACTGTAAATGATGGCATTATTCAACTGACAATATACTTCTTTGACATCATCATTTAAAGCTTTCACATCATAATGATAGGAATATACTTCCGACAAAACACAATTCCCTTCTTCATCCAGCTCTTCAATATAATATTCCATATCTTCATGATAGAATAAAGATACACAAACGGCATATAAATTAAAAGCCACGGGGTACATCTTTTTACGGTTTAAGGGGAATCCCTGAATCTTATAGCAGAAAGTCACTTCTCTTCCCCCTTTTGTGCGGTGAATAAAGGGAATATTCTGTTCTATATACGAAAAATACGGAAATTTGTCTTTATTTTCTTTAACAATCGGGAAAATAAATTGTTTTTCCTTCATCCATTCAAAAATAGGGCGTATGATTTTATCATTCGTATACATCTGAAACTTCGGATAAACATGCAGCATGGCTGAACCCAGAACCATATCCTTTGTATCTGAAAATACCTCCTCAAATATTTTCAAAGTATCCTTAGAAACTGCTTTATTGTTAACCAAAATCTCATAACTGCAATAATCTATAAATTCATGAATCATTGGCGATGTCTTTTCTTTTTCAAATAATGATAAAAACACTCTTTCTAAATCTTCGCTTAATCCCCTGATCCAGATACCCTTTTCCAGTATTTTTTTATCTAAATCAACCGTCGGTTGATCTGATAAAATCAATGCCTCTCTTAATGCAATCCAATCCTTTAGTTTTCCCTCGTAATGATTCAGAAGATATACTTCTATAGTTTTGTCGTATTGTCCTTCTATGAGTAATTCATAACTTGCATTGAGGATAATAGCATGCTGGATTCCCTGTTCAATAGATTTCTTAACCAGTTTAATCTTCGTGCTTTCATTGATTTCATTATATTTTTTTGCCCACTGAACTGCTAAATGCGTTTCATCTTTCTCAAGTAAGGCATTTACTCCTTCTTCTATTTGAGCAGGAGGTAAATGGGCCGGATTTAGCAGCTTGAAATACGGTGCCGCTTTTTCCGAATGATTGCTTCGGGCAAGCAAACTGCCTAAAGCTGCCGAAGTTTTTCTTCTGAAATCATCCGATAAAGCACTGTTTTCCAAACACTCCGTAATAATTTGCTCTGCCTTATGAAATGAAGATATTTCTTTGTTTTCTTCTATCTGGGCTATAAAATAGTCAGTAAGTGCAATCAATAAATCTATCGATTTATGACCTTCTTCGTAATATTCCAATAATAATTCAAAAGGTACGTCGTGAATGAGTTTTTTGATCTCAATACAGTCTTTTGAGTAAAAACTCTTTTGTCTTTGGCCGACACAAAGAATCGTTAAGCTATTAACATCAGAAGAAGCTGCTTCTACATATAAAATATCTCTGTTGACTATATAGGTAGCCATATTGGCTTTTTCTTTTTCCATGATCCAAAGATATTTCACCTGTGGACATTTCACGTGGATTTCATACAAAAACAGATGCTCTAAAACAACTTTTTTAAGCAAATGATTCGTAGGATTTCTCTCGAGCATTTTTAAATAAATATCTATATAGTATCTTCCCTTTCTGTTGTTCCTAAGGGAATTTTCTCCAAATAGAAGGATTTTATTATAATGCATCTGCAAAAGCATCTTATATTGACTATTGGTACAAAGAAGAGAATAAATATAAGCTGTTAATGGTTCATCAAAGGTTTCTTTAAGCAATGCGTTTTGAAGAATGGATAAAGGAATATCCCGGATATCAAGGGCGTATGCCGTTTTTAAATAAGCCTGGTAGATTCCTTTAACATAAATTCTTCTTTCTATTGCCTTTTCATAAATCTCAAGAACATGTGGATCTTTTTGATCTTCATTCATATATGTATTACACAGTAAACTTAAAGTCTCATCAGTATCCAGCTTGTAATGAATCTGCTCAATAGAAGACTTAGGTATTCTAAAATCAGCCTGATTCTGGAGCATCCAGCCGGCAAATACCCTTATGCTGCTATCGTCAATCAATTGATATCTTATTGCCCAGATAAAAGTATTCCTGACCATATCCTTCATATTATAAAAGCTGCTGTAATTGGAACAAAACAACCGAAATACATCCAAATACAATAACGGACTTCTAAATCCATGGGTATAGGCCTCATAATAATATTTGATTTCATTATAATCTTCGTTAAATAATTCTTTTTCCAACTTGGCTTTTAAATAGTATAATACGCCGGTCTTTTGCTCTTTTAAGCACTCATCAAAAATTTTGATAGACTTTTGTATAGACATATGCTTTCCGCGATAATAATCCAATAATGCCTTAAAATAATAAATAATTCCTAAAATCGTTTGATCTGCAGACTTAAAGTATTTCTTTAACTTTAAGTAATTCTTTAATAAGCCATATGCTTCATCATAATTTTCTAGACGAAGATTCAATTCAATAATTAACAGACCTATTTTTAAATCAGCAGGATTCTCGATATATATTGCATTTAATAAATTAAGCGCTTTAAGATAATAATCAGTGCTCGCCCCATCTTTGATCTGACCTTCAATCCAATAAGTCATGGCAGTGGCAAGGTTGTTGCCGGAAAATGTTTCGTCCTTTTTTTCGGTTTCTGACTTTTCTTCTTGATCGATCAAAACTTCCAGGTTAAAGGCATTGATTTTTACCAAAACATCTTCTTCATATTTGTATGATTTAGCCTGAGCCCCGATATGGACCATGGTTTCATAATAAGGTCTTTTCCCCATCGCCAGTTTATCCCAGCCTGTTAGCCGAACCCTGAAAGGAATTTCTGCTCTTTTAGCAATCAGGTATTTTTTTGATTCGAATTGTATCCAGGGTTCATGGGGAGTAATTTGGATCATGGCATCATGGCCAGTTTTATTCTCAATGATCAACAATCCTTTATCTTCTTTATTAAAAGTATCCCTGGGCAGGATAATGTTGAAAACATCTTTTTTAACTACCCGAACCTCATACTCTATTTTTGCATCTTCATAAATAATATAAATATATCCAAAATCTTTCTTATGTATTATTTTATCCGGAATAATTTCATAATTGATGATCAATTTGTCTTTTCTGAAATCTTCATGGGTATAATGAGATTTAGAAAAACGAATCCATTTTACATTGGTTTCTAATTGAATGTCCATTAAGCCCCATCCACTTTTATGGATGACTATACCTTTTTCAATAAATTTTTCTCCCGTAGGATAAATCTCTACTTTTCTTATTTGGTCCTGAACCGATAAGTTAGGCTTTTGCTTATATCCTGACAGTCTCAGAAAATATTCCAGAGCCCAGTCTGTATGAGGCGTCATTGAAAGCTGTTGATAAATCCGTTGAGATTCTAAATCATTATTCTGGGATAACCAATTAGAAAATAAAGGAGAAAAAAAGACATCCTTTGCAATATTCCAATGTTCCATGGCATACTTTGAAAACTCTTTCATGTCGGAGATGACATTCTGTTCGTCAATAGTCAATAGAGGTTTTGTGATATGAATATGTACAAAGATTTCATGTTCTCCTCCATTGGATTCTATCAACCAAACATCCTCGTATTGCTTTCCCCACATCATTTCCTGTGTATCGATGCGGTATAGGATCACCTGCTCATTATTTTGCCATTCCTTTGGAGTAAACTGAGCATAATCCATTTTGGAGAGAATTCTTCCTTTAAGCTGTCCTTCCCCAATATTATTGATTTTTATTGCTCCGGTATATATACTAAAAGCCGAAACCTCTATCTCTATCTCTTGTATAGAAACAGAAAGTATTGGAGATGCCTCAATGTAATCTTCCTTCATAACTTTATACCTACTGTTCTCCAATATAATCCCTCCGACTCTCCAAGATTGGCTCAAACTAATCTTCCATTTATTATTATATCCGAATCCATTATAGTTTTCCATGATTAAAACAATTGTTCTTTACTATAATACATTTTAATGTATAATATTAGAAAGAGTTTGGCTTAGTAAACTCTTTTCACAAGCGTAACCGACAAAATCGATAAAATTTCATTTACGCAAAGGTACATCCTGCCCTGAGGGCTTTTTATTGCATAAGAAATCCAAAGAATTTCCTATGTAATAAAAAATATATTCATGAAGAGGGGACAATCATGGAAAAATCTAAACATTACCAACATGGTGGAGACCTTGAATCCATAGAAGAACACTACGGGATTTCCAGAAATCAGCTCATGGACTTTAGTTCCAATGTAAATCCTTTGGGTATTTCGCCTAAGGCAAAAAAAGAACTGGCACAAAACCTGGATTTGATCTCTACTTATCCAGACCGTAAATACACTCAGCTCCGCCAAAAAATTGCCAAATACACCGGAGCAGATTTTGAATCCATATTGGTAGGAAACGGTTCAACAGAACTTATTTCTCTTTTTATTACACTCATTCATCCTAAAAAGTCTCTAATCATTGGGCCAACCTATTCTGAATATGAAAGAGAAATATTTCTAAACGGAGGACAGGCAGAATACTATCCTTTAAAAGAAACATTAAACTTCCAACTGGATATCGAGAATCTTAAAACCCATTTGTCCGATGAAATCAATTTGCTGGTTATATGTAATCCTAATAATCCCACAGGTTCTTACATATCGCAAAAAGATCTCGGTATTATTCTTGATTATTGTGCATCAAAAAACATATATGTTATGATTGATGAAACCTATATCGAGTTTGTTGAAAACATGGATGAAATCACCGCAGTACCTTTATCAAAATCCTATGATAATATGATGATTCTAAGAGGAATATCCAAATTCTTCTCAGCACCCGGATTACGTTTCGGATATGGCATATGCGGCAATCCTGAACTGATTAGGCGAATGAATGAAATTAAAAACCCCTGGACCATTAATATATTGGCTTCCTTTGGGGCCGGGATTATGCTGGAAGACTCAGAATATATTTCCGCAACAAAAAAACTGATTCATTCTGAAAGAACCAAGATCTACAATACTCTTAAAGATTGGAAAAATATTAAGGTCTATAAACCCTGTGCAAATTTTGTTCTTTTTAAACTGTTAAGGAACGATATTACTTCTTCTATGATTTTCGAAAAACTGATTGAAAAGCATATGATCATCAGAGATGCCAGCAGTTTTCCTTTCCTGAATTCAAGTTATATGAGATTCTGCTTCTTACTTCCAGAGCAAAATCAAAAACTTCTGGATGCCTTAGAAGAAATCATTGAAAAATAAAAAATGAACATGGTGCCCGGCACCATGTTCATTTTTTATTTTAAAATTTCTGCCACAACTTTTTTCATTTCGTCTTTACTGCATACTGTTGTATGAAGGATCGGACGTTTGTCTAAGTCTTTGATACTTTCCGGAATGCTGTTTTTGGTTAATTCACTCATCTTTTTTAATAATTCAAAATCCGAAAAAGCTTCATATTTTTTATCCAATGCCCCCATAACACTGGTTGTAAATTTATAAGGACTCGCAGTAGATGCTATAATCGTTTTAGTCGTATCTTTTGTCTGATCCACATAATCTTTATATACGGAATAAGCTACTGCTGTATGAGTGTCTATGAGATACCCTGTACCTTCAAAGAGCTCTTTAATTCGAATGGTAGTTTCTTCCTGAGTTGCAAAACCTCCGTAGAAGTCAGCCAATTTTTCCTTCATTGCATCATCTATCTCATAATGTCCCTTTGCTTTAAGGCTTTCCATTAATTCTTTTGTTTTATTCGCATCTTCACCGGTAATCTGATAAATCAGTCTTTCTAAATTGCTGGAAATCAGAATGTCCATAGAAGGTGAAATCGTAAGAATAAATTCTCTGTCTTTATCATATTTCCCTGTATTAAAGAAGTCATACAATACCTTGTTGTCATTGGAAGCACAAATCAGTTTGCCTATAGGCAATCCCATTTGCTTTGCGTAGTAAGCAGCCAGGATATTACCGAAGTTTCCTGTGGGCACTACCACATTGACCTGTTCTCCCAAAGTTATATCATTACTTTCTGCCATTTGAAAATATGCATAGAAATAATAAACCACCTGGGGAATCAAACGGCCTATATTGATCGAATTAGCTGATGAAAGCATATAATTGCTTTCATCTAAGTATTTATTAAATTCAGCATCGCCAAAAATTTCTTTTACGCCATTTTGGGCATCATCAAAATTTCCTTTAATGCCTATGACATATGTATTATCCCCAGTCTGAGTCGTCATTTGGCGTTTTTGAACTTCACTGACACCATCCTGAGGGAAGAATACGATTATCTTTGTCCCCTCTACATCTGCAAATCCTTCCAGAGCTGCTTTTCCTGTATCTCCTGAAGTAGCGGTTAAAATGACAATTTCCTTTTCAATATTCAGCTTCTTGGCTGCCGTTGTCAATAAATGAGGCAGGATAGACAGCGCCATATCTTTAAACGCCAAAGTCGGTCCGTGGAATAATTCCAAAAAGAATACACCATCTTTTTTCACTAATGGAGCTATTTTAGAAGTATCGAACTTCTGATCGTATGCCTTGTCAATACATCCTCTTAATTCTTCTTCAGTAAAATCTGTCAGAAAATGCTTCATAATGCAATAAGCCAATTCCTGATAAGACATTCCTTTTAATTCTTCTAAGCTATATTCCAATTTAGGCAGAGCTTCCGGAACAAATAATCCTCCATCCTTTGCAATTCCCTGTACAATTGCATAAGCTGAAGAGATATCACTTTGTCCTCCTCTTGTACTTTTATATTTTAATAAATTCATCAGAAATCCTCCTAAAATGTTTTATAAAAAATTTGCTTAGATTATATCATAAAAATTGATAAATTATAACTTTTTTTTGAATTTTTTGCATCAAAAAACCACCCTTACGGGTGGTATTTTATGTGTAGCGATATATATTTAAATATATAATAATGCTTTATTATTATAATTTAACTACATTCGCTGCCTGAGGTCCTCTAGCGCCTTCAACTACTTCGAATTCTACCGCTTGACCTTCTTCCAAAGTTTTAAAACCGTCTCCTTGGATAGCAGAGAAATGTACGAATACGTCATCTTCTCCTTCTACAGAAATAAAGCCAAAACCTTTCTCTGCATTAAACCATTTAACTGTACCTTTTTTCATTTAAAATCCTCCAAAACAATTATTTATTATTTGGCATATCGCCTATTTTAAGGTATCACACATTTGAATGAATGTCAATGTAATTTCGAAAAATAATTTTAAATTTTTTATAATTGTGATACCTTTACTTATATTATATCCTAATGATAATTTATTATTCACTTCTATAAAAATTTTTATCAGACATGCTCATTTTAGTTTAATATTTAAATCTATGTAATAAGGGATCCAACTTATAAATTCTTATTTTTTGAGAAAACTAAGAGTAATTTTAATGATAAGGGTGATTCTATGAGTCTGTTGGAATCTGCATATGGTAATTTTCTTCGCATTTCCTTTGCTGTAATTAATCCCTTAAAAAAATCTGTGATTAAAACGCAATGTCAGGTTCATAAATTTATTAATGCTGCTGCACTGAATATATTAAAAAATGACGGCTATATTAAAGAATATAGCCTATTTAGCGAATATCTGGACTCAATCAACGAAGGAGCCGTTTGGGCAGATCAGGATTTCAAAAGTATCGGCCATTTTTATAATCCTTATACCAAAAAAGGACTCTACGGAAGAAGAAATGCATTTGATTTATCCGTTAAATATTATAATGACGCCATTCATCTCTGGAAAATTAACGAAAAGAATAAAGCTATGTTCTATTTTGGTGCGGCCCTTCACATCCTGCAGGACTTGGTCATTCCCCAACATGCCAATGTGCGGCTTTTGGATCATCATAAGCAATATGAAACTTTTGTAAAAAGAACCTATAAATATATACAAGAATTCAAAGTGGAAAAAGGCGCTTATGTTCTGGATTCATTAGAAGAATATATAAAATTAAATGCCAGAACAGCAATAAAACTTTACAAAAAGTTCAGAATTATAGAAGATGACGAACAAAGATTTTATCGTACAACAAGATGTATTCTTCCTCTGGCTGAACGCACCACTGCAGGCTGTATGGTAACTTTCTACAGAAATATTATTCCTGATGAAAAAATTAATCGCTATATGCTTCATCAGAATACAAAAACTAAGAATTAAACCGCATACTTTATATTACAGAAGTAATTGATAAAAAAGTATGCTCTGCCACTGATTGAATTTATATCCTACTTCTTTTAAACATCCTGCATACTCAAAATTAAATTTCTTATGAAGACGTATACTGTCCTCATTACCTTCTGTGATCACAGCTATCATAACATGGTATTTTAAATCCGATGCCAGTTTAATAAGCTCTGACAATATTAGAGTCCCAATGCCTTTGCCTCTGAAATCTTTATGGATATAAACAGAATGTTCTACGGTACTGTCATAAGCCCGCTTAGGCCGAAAGCTGGAAAGACACCCATACCCTACAACACTTCCTTCGTATTCTGCTACAATAACGGGGTAATTGTGATCATGCTCTTTAAACCACTGTTTTCTGTCTTCTAAAGTTTTTTCTTCCAGATCAAATGTGGCAGTACTGTTAGAAATGGCATCATTATAAATTTCTGCAATCGCCTTAATATCTTCTTTTACTGCTTTTCGTATGGAAATATTCATTCCGATTCCTCCCATAACTTGTTATAAATTATTATTATAAACGATCATCCATTCATCGTAAATATCATCAAGATACAGAAAGGAATTCTGAAATGGATTTGTTTGATTCGTATAAAACTATAACCACCAGTAAAGAAACCTATGCCATTGTATATTTAAAGCCTTGTCTGTTAGAACTTCCAGACAAGGCTTTACTGGAACAACTGGTTATTCAATATGTAAGGGAAAAAACACCCCATATTCACCGAGTAGAAGTCATTTTAAAACCTCTTCATATCCTTTCTGTCAAACTTTAAGCTTCAACGTCAAATACTTCTGCATTCAGGCAAGCGTTGACCTTTTCCCGATTTTCCAGCTTAGGAATGGAACCTTCAAAAACCCATCGGTCCACACTTCGGGAAGATACTCCCACCATTTGTGCCAACTGGGGAATGGTCATCTTTCTTTCAAGCAATAATCGATACAACTTTTTGTTTTTTACTTCCCATGTTTTAAGACTGCGAATAATGACTTTTTCTTTTGGATGCAGCAATGCATACATTTTACAATATTCTCTGCATGCATTGCACTGAACATGTTCCCCTTCCACAGGTTTTCCACATCGTGTACATAATTTTTTCATTTTTCTTCTTTTTCGCAGTTCTCTCATGGCTTTTGCATTATCATATTTACTCACTTTATTTCACCTCTCGAATCCTTTTTTTATCATTATTTCCATTTTGAGAGGTTTTTAACGTTTTATAGTGATATTGATTTTTTATAATAAATAGTTTATACTGTGTGGAGCAAATATTTTACATTTATTAAGGAGGTCCCTTAAAAAGCCATGAATAAAGTAAAAGTCTTTTTAAGCAATAACCGTCATTTTCTGATCCTGCTTTATTATTTAGTTATTTTACTTGGTTACCAATTATTAAATAAAATCACTGTACCCAAATATTACATGTACCATCCTATTGACCGCTATATTCCTTTTGTCCCCATCATGGTGGTACCTTATGTATTTTGGTATATATTAATTACTGCTTCCCTTGTTTATTTAGGCTTTACCAATAAAAACGATTTTTACAGGCTTGCCCTTTTTATGTTTGGGGGAATGACCATTTGCTACATTATATTTATTATTTTCCCCAATGGACAAAATCTAAGACCTGTGATCACAAAGACCAATATCTTCACACAGCTGATTACTTTGATTTATAGTATAGACAATCCGACCAATTCTGCTCCCAGTATACATGTTATAGATACTATGGGGGTATTTATCGCTCTCAGAAAAAATGAGAAATTGGGCAAGATTAAAAAATTTCAAATTGCCTCTGCTATTGTCACAATCTTAATCATTATGTCTACAATGATGATTAAGCAACATTCTATTCTTGATGTAATGTATGGATTATTAATGAGTTTGGTACTGTATATTGTAATCTACCGTATACCTCTTCATAAATTTAGCTTTATTCGTAAAGAAGCACATCAACGGGTATAAAAAAATCCATCTGCCTTATTAGCAGATGGATTTTTTTATAGTGTTTCAGGCTCCGGATATTCTTCTCCAAAAGTATCTATCGTGATGGTTTTAATTCTTTGCTCTACAATTGGTCGGTCAAAATAATCTGTTTTTACACTGACAATCTCATCAATAGTATCAAAACCTTCTATTGTTTTTCCAAATGCAGCATACTGTCCGTCTAAATGGGGAGCGTCTTCATGCATAATAAAAAATTGAGAACCGGCTGAATTGGGATTTTGAGCTCTGGCCATGGAAATAACGCCTCTTGTATGTTTTAACGTATTATTGAACCCATTAGTTTTAAATTCCCCTTTGATGCTGTATCCGGGCCCGCCCATTCCACTTCCTTGCGGGTCGCCACCTTGAATCATAAATCCTTTAATGACTCTATGAAAAATTAATCCGTCGTAAAATCCCTTTCGAGCTAAAGAAATAAAATTATTCACTGTATTCGGTGCCACATCAGGATAGAGTTCCAATTTGATTTGGCTACCGCTTTCCATTGTAATTAAAGCGATGGGATTATTTTTCACTATCATTTTCCTTTCTTATATGTAGTTGTAATTAGTATGTACATATCCAAAAAAAATAAAACCTATATTATATTCTGCATAATTCTAAATTTCCCTTAATACATTCATTAAAAAACTCCTCTGCCTTTTCTGGCTCAACGGAGTAAATTCTATCATGATCGACTTTGACGGATACAGCTTTGGTACAATGACCTACACAAAAGGTACCTTTAATCACAACTTGATCATTGAGATTATTCTTTTTAACCAATGATTTTAATGCTCTGACAAGTTCATAAGCTCCTTTTGAATGGCAATCGGTTCCTATACACACTTCAACTATAACCATAGTCACTCCTCTTTCTGCAGTATTCTACATACTAAGTATATGATATGGTTATTTCTTTGTCAAACAATTAATGTATTTTGTTGTTTGATGTAATTTATTGTCATTTTGAACAAAGTATTAAAATTTATAAAAAAATTATTGAGTAACTGTTATTTTATGTTTATAATTATGCAGATGAGATAAAATAAGAATAAAACTGTAGTATATGGTAAAGGGAAAGGAGAAAAAATGGAAATTAGACCTATCAAAAAGTTAAAGCTCTATGGATTCAACAATTTGACAAAAACCCTAAGCTTCAACATGTACGATATCTGTTATGCAAAAACAGAAGAAGACCGCAAAAATTATATCAAATATATTGACGAACAATATAATGCGGAACGTCTAACCAAAATTCTTACGGATGTTGCACACATTATAGGGGCTAATATTTTAAATATTGCTCAGCAAGATTATGAACCCCAGGGAGCCAGCGTAACAATGCTGATTTCTGAAGGACAAGTTGTTCCTCCGGATGCATCAGCAAAACACGAATCTCCGGGACCTCTTCCAGAAGCGGTAGTGGCACATCTGGACAAAAGTCATATTACAGTGCACACTTATCCCGAAAGCCATCCAGATGATGGAATCAGTACATTTCGTGCTGATATTGACGTATCAACTTGCGGTCAAATCTCTCCTCTTAAAGCATTGAATTATCTTATTCACAGTTTTGATTCTGACATTATGACAATTGATTATCGTGTAAGAGGCTTTACCAGAGATATTCATGGTAAAAAGCTCTTCATTGACCATAAAATCAATTCAATACAAAACTATATCTCTCCGGATACAAGAAATCGATACCAAATGATCGATGTTAACGTGTACCAGGAAAACACTTTTCATACAAAAATGCTTCTGAGAGAATTTGATTTGAACAATTATCTTTTTGGTGTAGACAAGAAAGATTTGCTTCCCAGAGAAAAACAAAAGATCATTCAAAAGCTCAAAAAAGAAATGGCAGAAATCTTTTATGGAAGAAATATGCCTTCTATGAAAAAATAATAGAGACAGCAAAACAGCTCCCAAAATGGAGCTGTTTTTATTCATAAACCTCTTCTTTTAAAACTGCTATGTATGGTAGATTTCTGTATTTTTCAGCATAATCTATTCCATAGCCAACGATAAATGCATCAGGAATTTCAAATCCAACGTAATCCACTTTTAAATCGACCTTTCTTCGAGCAGGCTTATCCAAAAGTGTACATATTTTCAAAGACTTCGGCTTTCTTCTAAACAAATTTTCCTTTAAATAATCTAAAGTCAAACCTGTATCTATGATGTCTTCAACGATTAGAATATTTTTTCCTTCAATACTGTATTCCAAGTCTTTGAGTACTTTGACTACTCCACTGCTTTCTGTGGATTGTCCATAGCTGGATACAACCATGAAATCAATAGAAAGAGGAATATCAATTTTTCGGATCAAATCCCCCATAAAGATATTAGAACCCTTTAAAATACCTACTACCGTAAGGTCTTCTCCCCTATAATCCTCAGAGATCTGCTGTCCTAATTCTTTTACTTTAACTGCAATTTCCTCTTCAGTAAATAAAATTTCTTTAACATCGTCTTTCATCCTTATCCATACCTTTCTATAGATTTAATTTAAGCTGTGTATTAACCTCTTTACCTTGTGCCGGCAATTCTTTGGCTCTTAATGCCCCCATATCCGTCTCATCATATTCGTCAGGAGCAAGAACTGTTTTAAGAAAAGTCTTTTTGCCCATTTTTAAACTTTGGACACCTGCCGCTTGTCTTTGCCTGCCAACAGGAATCAGACTTGTGTTAATAAGAGCAGCTTTTTCATCATTTCGTACAAGTAAAATATCTATATCCTCCATAACAGGAAGAATTCTTACACATTTGGAACGGCCATAAAAACCACCAACAAGTTTTCTTCTATACTGCTTGGTTTCATAGTATTTAAGCGGTATCTTGATGAGCTTACCGTTTTCAAAAGCAATAAGAATATAGCCTGCATAAGTATTTCCCTCGGAAATAAAAATAATATGCTCATCCTCTTCCATTTCCAATACATTGGGAAGATAATCCCCTAAATTGCTGGCTTTGCAATCTTCCAGTTCATAGGCTTTAATTCTGTAGACATTTTGCTTGTCAGAAAATAATAAGATATCTCCCTTGTTATTCACTTCAATTTCTTGTAAAACTCTGTCTCCATCTTTTAATGCATGAGTTGAATTGGCTCTGTAAGATGCATGAGAAATTTTCTTGATATACTGATGTTCTGTCAAAAAGATTTTAACCCCATAGTCATCAATCAAATCTTCTTTAGAAATTGAAGTAATCTTCTCTTCTTCGATGATTTCACTTTTTCTTGGTTCCCCATATTCTTTCTCTATTCTTTGAAGTTCTTTTTCGATCACTTTTTTGATCTTTTTATCATCCTGAATCAATTTCTTCAGACTTTCAATCTCTTTTCTTAAAGTATCGGCTTCTGCTATACGCTTTAAGATATATTCTTTGTTTAAATTTCTAAGTTTTATTTCTGCAATAAATTCTGCTTGTTTTTCATCAATCTGAAATCCTGCCATTAAATTCGGTACAACATCTTTTTCTTTTTCTGTATCTCTAATGATTTTAATGGCTTTGTCGATGTCCAGGAGAATCTGTTCAAGCCCCAAAAGCAAGTGCAATTTCTCTGACTTTCTGTCCAGTTCGAACTGGGATTTTCTGCGAATACATTTGATTCTAAATTTAATCCATTCGGATAAAATTTCTTTAATCCCCATAACCCTGGGATGCCCGTCAATCAGTATGTTAAAATTACAATTAAAACTGTCTTCCAAAGGCGTCAGGGTATAAAGCTTCTTCATCAGTTCATCAGGGTCGGTATTTCTTTTTAAATCCAGGGTTAATTTGAGTCCTCCTAAATCGGTTTCGTCCCGGATATCGTTTACTTCTTTTATTTTTCCTATTTTAATTAAATCTACTAATTTGTCAATAATGGCTTCAACCGTAGTAGTATAAGGAATCTGAGTAATCTCAATATAATTATTTTTTGCGTCATAATTGTAAACAGCGCGGATTTTGAAGCTCCCCCGTCCGGTTTCATAGATCGTTCTCATTTCCTCTCCATTATATATGATTTTCCCTCCGCCAGGAAAATCTGGAGCTTTCAAATACTGGCAGACATCGGTTTTTTCGTTCTTTAGATATGCTATAGTGGCCTGACATACTTCCCTTAAATTAAATGAACATATATTGCTTGCCATCCCTACGGCAATTCCCTGGTTGGGATTCACTAATATATTGGGAAATGTTGTGGGTAAAAGCGTTGGTTCCTTCATGGTTCCATCATAATTATCAACAAATTCCACAGTATTTTTGTCGATATCCGCAAAGAGTTCTTTACAGATCGGAGCCAGTTTGGCTTCTGTATATCTGGGTGCCGCATATGCCATGTCTCTTGAATACTGTTTCCCAAAATTCCCCTTAGAATCTATGAAGGGAACTAAAAGGGTCTCTGCCCCAACAGTTAAACGGACCATGGTTTCATAGATTGCCTGGTCCCCGTGGGGATTAAGCCTCATGGTTTGTCCAACGATATTGGCTGACTTGGTTTTTCCACCCTGCAGCAATCCCATCTTATACATGGTGTATAAAAGTTTTCTGTGGGCGGGCTTAAAGCCATCTATTTCCGGAATTGCCCTGGATACGATAACACTCATGGCATAGGGCATATAGTTTTGTTTTAAGGTATCGGTAATCTTTTGTGTAGAAATTAATGTTTCCCCCATGATTTTGCTCCTTTTGCATCTTAAAAGTCAAAAATTATAAATACTCGTTTAGATTTAAATAACACTTATATGATGTCCGTATGATCCAGATAAAGATGACCATATTCAGAAATATAGGTCTTTCTTTCCGTTAAATTGTCTCCTAACAGCATCTCAAAAATCTGCTTTGTTAATTCTATATCATCCGGAAGTACTTGAATCAGCCTTCTGGTCTCAGGGTTCATCGTAGTCTCCCACATCATATCGGGATCATTTTCACCAAGACCTTTTGAACGCTGAATGGTATAATTCCCTTTAATTTGAGACAAAATGCGGTTTTTTTCTGCCTCATTATAAGCAAAATAGGTCTTATGCTTCATTCTGATTTCATACAGGGGCGTCTCAGCAATATAGACTTTCCCTTTATCAATTAAAGTAGGTACCATTCGATACAGCATGGTTAAAATCAATGTACGAATTTGATACCCGTCCACATCGGCATCGGTACATATGATGATTTTATTCCACCTGAGCTTGTTTAAATCAAAGGTATGAAGATCTTTGGTATGTTTGTTGTGAAGCTCTACTCCGCAGCCCAGGACTTTTAAGAGGTCTGTTATGATTTCACTTTTAAAGATTTTGTGGTCGTCTGCTTTAAGGCAGTTTAAGATCTTGCCTCTGACTGGCATTATTGCCTGAAACTCTGCATTTCTTCCCATTTTACAAGAACCGAGGGCTGAATCTCCTTCAACAATATAGAGTTCTCTTTTTGAAACATCCTTAGTCCGACAATCAACGAATTTTTTAACCCGATTGACAACATCTATCTTGCCTCCTAATTGCTTTTTGATGTCAATTCGAGTTTTTTCTGCTTTTTCACGACTTCTTTTATTGATCAGTACCTGATTGGCAATTCTTTCTGCTTCGTCTTTGTTTTCTATAAAGTAAACTTCCAATTGCTTTTTAAGGAAAGAAGTCATCGCTTCCTGAATGAAAACATTGGTAATTGCTTTCTTAGTTTGATTTTCATAACTTGTAATCGTGGAAAAAGAATTGCTGACTAAAATCAAGCTGTCCTGAACATCCGTAAAAGTAATCTTCTTTTCATTTTTATTATATTTATTTTCTGATTTCAGATATTGGTCAATAGCATATACAAAGGCACTCTTTACCGCCTTGTCCGGTGCCCCGCCATACTCTAAGAAACTGGAATTGTGAAAATACTCCAGTAAATTAATTTCATTACTGAAGCAAAAACCAATCTGCATTTTAACCTTATACTCTGGCTTATCCTCCCGGTCTCTTCCTTTTGTTTCCGTTTCGAAAAATTGAATGGAGGAAAAGTTTTTATTGTCGCTGATCTCCCTGATATAATCTATTATTCCGTTTTCATAGCAGTATTCGTAGGTTTTATTTTCAAATTCATCCTTTAATACAAAGGTTAATCCTGCATTAACAACGGCTTGTTTTTTTAATGTATCCTGGAAATAAGAAATCGGTATGCGAATATCCGTAAACACTTCTATATCCGGTTTCCACTTTATAATGGTTCCTGTGTATCCCGGAGCGCATTTTTCCTTTTTCATACCTCCGACATTATTGCCCTTTTCAAAGTGCAGGTCATATTTGTAGCCATCTCTGTATACGGTAACATCCATATATTCTGAACTGTATTGAGTAGCACAGCTTCCAAGGCCGTTTAAACCTAAACTAAACTCATAATTTTCTCCGGAATTATTATCGTATTTCCCTCCGGCATAAAGCTCACAAAAAACCAATTCCCAATTGTATCTTTTTTCTTTTTCATTATAGTCCAGAGGAATTCCTCGCCCGTAATCACGAACCATTATAGAATAGTCTTTAAATAATGTGACTTCTATTCTGCTTCCAAAACCTTCTCTTGCTTCATCAATAGCGTTGGCAAGGATCTCAAAAAATGCATGCTGACACCCACTTAGTCCGTCAGAACCAAATATGACACTGGGTCTTAACCTTACGCGGTCAGCTCCTTTTAATAATGATATACTATCATTTCCATATCCGTTTTCTTTTTTATTTTTTGCCATAAGTAAAGCTCCTCTTTCTTCTTTTCTCTCATTAGAGTAACGGCAACAAACGTTCGTGTCAAGTCTAATGTCGGATTTATAAATCTTTTGTCCTATGGTATAGTAAAGATACAGTTTAATTTTTAGGGGGATCTTATGGAAAAATTAAAAGGTGTATTTAAAGCATATAAAAAAAATGGAGAAGCATACTATCGCTCATCCATTACTTATAAAAACAAACATATTAGCTTAGGAAGCTTCAAAAACCCTGAGCTGGCACATAAAGCTTATCTGGAAGCATATGAGATCTTTTTTAATAAAAACACAACCCTTTTAGGTTATTGTGAGGATCATATACTTTCTTTTGAAAAATGGGTCATTCTCCATAATTTCAGAGATAATGGCTACTATTTCGGAAATCCCATTTACCTGCATAAATATTATTTTTCCTATTATTTAGATCCTCAGACAGAACTTAAATTTGATGCAGACGATTTATTCTATTATGCTTCCCATAAAATTCACAGGAAAAACGGGTATTTTTATGTCAATGACTATGGATTTCAACAAAATATTTTAAACCGTTATGGTATCAGAAATTTTGCCGTTAAAGACAGGGATTATCGCTTTAAAAATGGGGACGAATATGACTTCAGACATTATAATATAGAAATCATAAATCCTTACTACGGCGTATGCCAGGAATTCAGAAAAAACAAATTGGTTTATGTGGCCAGAATCAATATACATGGCACCTGGACCATAGGAGTTTACTCTTCTCCTGTTAAAGCTGCCATAGCCTATAATAAAGCTGTGGATTTCGTATTGGCTCATGGAATCAGCTCAAAAAACTATGTCAAAAATTACATTGAAGAACTGAATTCCACACAATATCAAGAAATATATTCAAGCATTAAAATTTCTAAAAAGCTAAAGGAACTTGCCAAAAAGAAGACTAATTGATCCACACAGTTGTATTTCTTGGAATGGTATCATAAAACCATTTGCTGTCTTCAACAGAAAATCTTATACAACCATGGGAAGCCCTTTTCCCTAAAACATTATTTTCTAAAACATAAGTACCAGTTACATCCATAAGCACCGAGTGGTATAAGTAGTCCCCCCAAATCTGAACCCAGTTTTTGCACATATATCCTTTTCCAAAGTACGCGCCTCGTTCTTTGATTGTAAAAAAGCCTCTGGGGGTGGGAGTAATATTGCGTCCCGTAGAGCAAAGCATACTGCGAAGCAGTTTCCATCTTCCATTTTCTTTTTGGAATACATGAGTAATTTGTCTGTCTAAATCTGTCCATACAAAATAATTGGTTTGACTTGTAAATCCTTTTTTGTTCACATATGTTTCCAGTTGTTCTTTAGTCATTCGATTTTTATTGGTAGGAGGGTCCGGGGGGATGGAAACGGAACCCCAAGGAATCCTTCCTGTTTTTCCTGTGGACATACTTTTGCATTGATACCAGCTTCCGTCCTCTCCGTATAAAATTTCCACTTTTTCTCCTTTAGTAAAACCACCCACCGATCGCTTCATTGTCCCAATAATAATTGAAGGTTTTACCAGAGAAAAAAGATTCTCATCCGAGTCTTTTGAAATACCACACACATAATCAATCACTCTTTGGGATTTATAATAGTTTATGTCTTTCTCGTACAGAGGATTTACTGACAAGCTGGTCTTTTTAATGATTGTTCCTATATAAGCTTTCTTTTCGTATGATGCATATTTTTCCAGGTGGATGGTTTCAGAACCATTCTTAGGAATGCTGTAAAATATATCTTCATCCGTACTGAAAGATCTGCTTTTTTCATCATACCAAAGGTGGACGATTTCCACATCGATGGAAGCATTATTGCAATTATACACTTTATTGCCCAGCAATTTGACATTCAGTCCGTCGTTGGTCATATCATTGTTTAAAGTCAGTTTTACTTCTTTTCCATTCCATTCCACACTTCCAAACAGAGATAAATCATTAACATATATTAATGAAGAATTATTTACACTATAACAGGGAATTTTTCTATTTCCTATGTAAACAGATGTGTTTGTGTAAACCACCTTATGGTTTACTAAACTTTCTTCTCTTTTCTTTATTTCTTCTGTAGACAATCCTGTTATTGCCTGATCCTTAGCCCTTTGTATGCAAATGGCTTTAAGCGCATCATTCCAGTCCAAATTAAAGCCATATTGCTTTAAATCAGATAAAAAGATCACCGTTGAATCATTATATATAAAGGATGGGATCTGATAGCCGTTGATAAAAACTTTGGACTGATTTTTCTTTAAAATTCCCATATATGTCCCAGAGTCTATTTTCTTCGCAGCACTTTTATAAGTGGTCATGGATAAAAGTTTCTTAATCTTTTCTGCTTTATTTGTGCCAGATACTGCTTTCATTTTTCCCTTAAATGCCTGAGGATTTGCTTTATAACTTTTTATGCGGTCTAAAATAATTTCAAAATGCTCTGTTTTTACAGCATGATTGTATCCAAATTCTCCTTGATTGATCCCATCAAACAAATATTCTGCGTAAGCTGCTTTTATGTATTCTTCATTCAATTGGCCTTTTATATCACTAAACAGAGGATCTTTTGAATAAATCGGCTGAATATTTAAGACATTGCACATTATTCTTGCTAAATTTCCTCTTGTAAGGACCTGATCTTTTTTTCTATTGGGAATCCCTTTTAAATATCCCTGATTTTCTCCAAATATGATATAATCATCAACAATTTCATTCTCTTCTGTAGGTGTAAAAATTTTGACCAATTCTTTAATGCATTCTTCCAGGGTAATATCTATGTTTTCTATCTCATCTTGTGTTGTTGCATTCTTCGCATTTTCTTCTTGTGTATGACCATCTTCCTGAATCCTTTCAGTTTCATTTCCTGATTCTGTTTCCTCTATTTCTTCTCCTTCTTCTGCCACAGATCCTTCTTCTAGGTCCTGATCATCTTGTCCTGAAATTTCTTCTGTATTAGTTTCCTTATAAGTCTCTTCTATTGCTCCTGTGATCGTTTCGTCTGCATACGCAACCAAAATCGTATTAGAACCAATAAATGATGATAATATAATAATTGCTAAAATAAATATCACCCTATAAATCCATAAAAGAAGTAGTTTTCTTGTTTTCATTCTCAGTCCTCCTATACGTAATTGATGTAAAAACATAAATATAATACCAATTTTTGTAAATTATTTCAAGCAATTTTCTCTTTATTGTTTTGAGAGAAAATACATAAAATATTTGTGAGACAATTGCATTTAATCTGCAAAACTGCTATACTACTGTTCATGAGACTTATTCAAAATTATGTATGCATATGGAGGTCTAAGCAATGAACGAAAACAATGGTAAAAGATTTATTTGGTTATTTGCAGGATTATTCGTAGTATTATTGGTTTTTGCTGGATTAAATCACGCTTCTGGCAGAGCAAATAATACATCCAGTGTTTCATTGGATAAAATGATTAAGGCAATCGTTGAAAGTGATGCCGTGGTTTCTGACATCCCTGATATGCTTCCGGATGAAAGCATGGTTCCAGAAGATCTCATTCCTTATTTAAGAATAGAAAAAGAACGTGCTGCTACTCAAAAATTAGTAGGAGATCTCTTCTATGTTTATGTTCCAAGCACAGGTATCTCTTCCTTGTACTATTATATCAATAGCAGTACCATTCCTCTTTATCATTCCAATGAAGGAATTCAATTTTCCGATGAAACCTTTGCTCCATTCCTGGAAAAAGTAGAGGAAACCTATGCACAAACACTGTAACAGAGATTGATCAATTCCATTCTAAAATGATTCTAATGATAACCGCTCGAATTAATCGAGCGGTTTTGTACTATAATGATTATAGAAAGCTATTCATGAGGTGCCAAAATGGAAATTCAACTAGAAATACTAAAATACATTCAATCTTTTCGCTCTGATTTTCTGGATCATTTTTTTGAACTGATTACTCTGACTGGTGAAGAAACTTTTTTAGTTCTTGTTTTTAGCTTTATCTATTGCTGTATTCATAAAGATTTCGGTTATAGATTAGGATTTTTCTTGCTGAGCAATGTCATATTTAATTCAGGTCTCAAGAACTTTTTTCATACAGCAAGACCTATAGGAAAACTAGGCATTACATCCCTTCGTCTAGAAACTGCTACAGGTTATTCTTTCCCAAGCGGTCATACTCAAGTTGCTTCGGGCTTTTGGATGATGATTATGAATTATGTCCATAAAAAATGGATGTATATACTGGGAGCCTTTATGATTGCTCTTATAGGATTATCCAGATTATATCTGGGGGTCCATTGGCCTGTAGATGTGATTGGCGGAATTGTGTTCTCATGCATTTGGTTTGTTTTTATAAATGTTTCAATGAACTACGCAGAGAAAACTCAGAAGTCGTTAATTTTTGTTCTTATTTTTATGATTTTAGGTTTCATCATTGTTATGGTTCGTGGTGTCAATGAAATCAAAATGTTTGGATGCCTGACAGGATTATTTTTTGGTTATTTAATAGAAACTAAATATATTCATTTCAAAATTCAAGGCAATTTGGCAAGACGAATAATCAGCTGGCTTTTAGGCATTATCACGCTAATATTGATTAAGTATGGACTTAAAGCCATTTTGCCTTCCAATAATATTTCCTATTTTTTACAATATGTATTGATTTGCATGTGGATTATTGCTGGAATTCCATTTTTCTTTATCAACATCATTCAAAAAAACAACTAACTGTTTGAGGAGCTATACAAATGAATTTTATAATATTTGATCTGGAATTTAATCAAGGCTTTGATTTTAAAAAAACAGGAAAACCTGCCAACAACCCTAAATGCCCCTTTGAAATCATAGAAATTGGAGCAATCAAATTAAATGAATCTTTGGAAGCAGTAGAATGTTTTCATTCTTTAATCAAACCTAAAATCTATAAACGTCTGCATCCTTTCGTTAAAGATATCACCAAAATTTCTAATGAAGATTTAAATCATGCTCCAAGTTTTTCTGAAGTGTATAAAAATTTTCTAAAGTTCATTGACAGTGAATATGATGTTTTCTGTGTGTGGGGTACTGTGGATTTGAAAGAACTATACCGAAATGCATTATATCATCGACTTCATAAAAAACGGCTGCCTCAAAGATATATAGATATTCAGTCTATGGCTGCAACATATCTGAATAATCCTACAGGAAGCAGTATAGGTCTTAGAAATGCTGTAGAATTGCTGAATATTCCTCTTGACAATGAGTTCCACAATGCTCTTTATGATGCCGCGTATACTGCTGAAATATTCAAGCGTTTATATCATAAAAACATCAAGCCTGAAACCTATAACTATTTACCCCTCTCCACAGTCAAAAAAGCTACGCAGCCTAAAAATAAGAAACGCCTGGATAAAAAAAGTTTATTCCTACAGTTTGAGAAAATGTTTAACAGACAACTGTCCTCTGAAGAAAAGGAAATGATCAAACTAGCCTATAAAATGGGTCAAACCAATCAATTTATGATCGATAACACTAAAAAAAGCCCTTAATCCTTCACTGGATTATGGGCTTAAGTTGTTTTACGTTCGATTAAGCTAATCGGCAAAACATTTTCTCGTTCTACCTGCTTGCCCTCTATTTGATCAATTAAAACCTTTATAGACAACTCTCCCATTTCTTTAATTGGCTGTCGTATGGTGGTTAAGGGAGGCACTATAAAAGAAGCAAAACCAATATCGTCATATCCTACAATTTTTAAATCTTTTGGGACTTCTTTACCTACTTCATTTGCAACATGAATGGCAGCCGTTGCTATCATATCACTGCTGGCAAAAATACCATCTATATCCGGATGGTCTATGAAAAGACTATAAATCAGTTTTTTATAATTATTGAATAGATCCAATTTCGCTTCCTTAACAATATATTCCACATTTCTTCCTGACGCAACATCTACAAAAGCCTGATATCTTTTGTTTGCCGGAGTATTAATTTCCAATGGCCCACTTATATGAGCAAGTTTCCTGCACCCTTTATCAATCAAAAGATTTGTAGCCAAAAATCCTCCATTATAGTTGTCAGATGTTACATAAGGTATGTTGTCGGATAAATCTCTGTCTAATGCCACAATGGGAAATGTAGACGAAAGATAATCTGAAGTATCTATTGTATGACTCCCCATTATGATCCCATCTACCTGATTTCTCTTTAACATTTCTACATAATCTTTTTCCTTGGCTTTGTCCTGATATGAATTGCAAATCAAAACTTTATATCCCATTTCGTATGCATAGGCCTCAACATAACTCGTAAACTCTGCAAAAAACGGATGGGAAACATTAGGAACAATCAACCCTATAATATTAGACTTTCTCCTGTACAATGAACGGGCAAGTTCATTGGGTTGATAGTCTAATTCTTTCATAGCTTCATAAACTTTCTTTCTTGTTGCCTCGCTAATATATCCTCTGTTATTAAGTACCCTTGAAACTGTCGTTACTGTAACTCCTGCCAACTTCGCTACGTCTTTTATTGTTGCCATAGTTTCAATCATCCTTTAAAGAAAGCATAATAACTATTTCTAATTTTATCACAAGGATATGAAATTGTCCACGTCATCAGGCTGATGGTGTTCTGATCTTTCAAGATGTTTTTAACAATTCACTTAAATAACGTATTCCAAAGTTTCCCCGTCATCATTAACATATTCTATTACTGATTTATTCCTTTCTAAATCTATAAACAGCGTACAATACTTATCTTCTTTTTTCCAGCTCAGTTGAATTTCGTGATGTGAAGTATCTATAACTTCAAATTCTCCATCAAAAGCGGGATATTCATTTCTGAATCTGATCAATCTTAAAAGCCTTTGTACGACCTTTTTTTGAATGGACTGCTCAATTTCATCAAGACTATAGTTATGTCTGTTCAGTGCCCGTTTTTCACCAGTTTCTTTGAAACTGTCATAATCATTTTCTCCTGCTAAAAGACCAACATAATATACTTGTGGAATTCCAGGCGCAAAAAACTGTATTGCTCTTGCTGCCATATAAGCGTCATCATCACAGTTAAGGGCCGAATAATATGTGCAATCTATCTGATGAACATCAAAGCCATCTTTGCTCTTATGTTCTTCAGATAAAATAAGACTAAGCTGGGCACCTCTTTCAAGACATATCTCCACTACTTTCCTTGCATCATTGGTATCCAGTAAATCATCCAAATCCGGTTTAACAGGAATGCCGTCATGACAATCCAGCATTGTAAATTGATTCTTAGGCCTATTTTTCAGATAACTGCAAAGTCTTTTACTGGATTTCATAATGAGGGTTTCTAATATGGTATAAGGAAGAATAAAATCATAAATCCAGAATCCTCTCTTTGCTAATTTATATTGCGTTAAATAATGTGCGTGAACTTCCGGCAATAATTCAATGCCTAACGAATCTGCCATTTCCTTAATCCAATCTAAGAATTCATAAATTTCTGGTTCAACAAAAAAGCAGCTTGTTCCTAATTTCTTTATGACATATCCCACAGCATCCAATCTTACTATTTTCACATTGTTTCTGCTAAAATTCGCAAAGAAATCCGTTAAAAGTTGTTTTGTCTTTTTTGACTTTATATCTAAATCAATCTGTTCTGATGGATCGGTTTTCCCAAAAGTAGTCCATACTTTTTCTTCTTCTCCAGTACTTTCTATAGTAAAACTAGAATATGGTACCTGCCTTCTGAGAAACATTTTATCAATGTCTTCTTGTACTGGTTTTCCATCTTCCCAAAGTTTATCAAGAGTAATAAATAAATCGGCATACTCCGAATCTCTGCCTTTCTTTAAGAAGTCTTGAAAATATGCCGATTTTTTAGAAATATGATTCACCATCAAATCTAAGAGCACATCGAATTTTTCCCCTATTTTCTGAATATCATTCCATGTACCAAACCCAGGCTCTATTTCAAAGTAAGTAAGAGGAGCAAATCCCCTGTCCCCCGAAGAAGGAAATGGAGGTAAAATATGAACACCCCCTTTAAAAATATCTGGAAAATATTTCGTAAGCACGTTATAAAGGGTTTGCAAATCACCCCCGAGTGAATCCGGATACGTAATGAGCTGTACTTTATTTTTTAATGCCATAATCAAGCCTCCCTTTCAACAGAACTATAGTTTATAAATTCTTTTAATCTCTTCAATCCTGGGCAAGTCAACAACAGCCCCCAAATATTTGAGTTTATACGCACTGACTGCAAAGCCTAATTCTAAAGCCTCTCTGATGGTATAACCTTTTACGATTCCTGCATAAAATCCTGACCAGAAAGCATCCCCTGCTCCAGTAGTATCAACGACTTCCTTGGCCAATGTATAAAATCGTATGGTTTCTTCTCCGTTGGAAACAATCGCTCCATCAGCCCCAAGTGTCATAATCACCAGCTTAGCACCTAAGTTTAAAAATTTCTCAATTTGATGAACGGGAGTATCTTCTCCAAACAACCGTTTAGCATCATCTTCAGAAGGTTTAACAATGTCCACTTTACGAAGCATTGATCTTATATATTCTGTACCATTTTCTCCTCTTTCCCATATCATTGGATGATAGTTTGGGTCAAAGCAGATAAGTACTTTATTCTTTTTTGCAATATCGACTAGTTTTTCAATGGTAGTCCTGGAAGGCTGTTTTGAAATTGGCCAACAGGAAAAATGCAAAATCTTCGAATTCTTTACGGCTTGTTCCAGTTTTTCTGTATACTCCAAATGATAATCTGCTTCTCTGTAAAAAATGGGAATGGGACTATTTTTACTTTTCGATACAACTACTAAACTGGTTGAAAAATTGGTTTTCTCAACACAACTGCTATCAATTCCTGCTTTTTCTAAATGATGCGTTAAAAATCTTCCAAAGCCATCGTCTCCAACAGCAGACACCACTAACGAATGAATACCCAGTTTCTTGGTGTTCATGGCAATGTTAGCTGGTGATCCTCCAAAAAACTTATTAAAACTATCACAGTTAAAATCATCGCAATAATCGGAACTGATCATATCTATAAGCAATTCCCCTACTGCCAAAACATCATTTTCTCTGTATGGAAAATCAATAGTTTCGTTAAAATTAAACATTATTACACCTGCCTTAATCTTGTAATAGAAAATGTATGTCAACCGATTGACACTTTATTGAATAAAAATATAAGAGATTATTTAGCCTTTGTACTATGTCTATCTAACTAGTTTTAAAAGCTTCACACCTCTCATTTTTCTAGCCACATGCTTTTAACCACCCTTGAAATTAAACCGCATACTCATAAAATCCCCCTTAAATTTCTCTGCCTGTACTCATCATTCTTTATAAAAATACAAATCCAATGAAAAAATCAGTTTCTAAATCTGTAATTACACTTTATTATACATTGATCCAATAAGTATGTCAAACGGTTGATATAATTGTTGTATATTTTTTCGTTTGAGCAACCCTTTGACATATGTATAAAACTAACAATCCTATGATCTATTTTATCAAAAAAAATAGGCAGTCATTTAAAATGACTGCCTATTCTGATCTAACTTAATCGATTGATGGATTGCTCAACTTCTTCTGGTACCATGCCACTGGCATCAATGATCGGTACCTTGGTTGAAGTTGTTTCAATACCCATAACATTCTGGTCCATGCCTGTTACAACAATAGCATCTACATTTCCCAAGCTTTTAACTGCATTTTCTGCACTTGTATCAAATTCCTGAACATTATATCCTTTGCTGCTTAAGTAATCTTTGATAGGTGATAAACCTTTTTGAACTCCTATGTTTTTCATACTCATGCCTCCTTTAAGATTATTATTTCAAAGGGCATGAGATTCTATTCATTTAATCAAAATTTTAATCCCTTTAATTTATCTTTCAAAAGATCACCTATAGTCACTTCTTCTTCATTATTTTGAACATACTGCAGCACTTCTTCGCTCGTTCCGTCTTCTGCTTCACGAATACTTAAGCTAATTCTCTTTTCTTCTGGTTTGAGTTCTATAATCTTTGCTTTTACTTCATCTCCCACAGAAAGAACTTCTGTAACTTTTGCAATATGCTTATCCGTAATCTGAGAAATATGAACCAATCCTTCTACTCCTGGCTCAATTTCAACGAAAGCCCCGAAATTTGTAATTCTAACCACTTTGCCTTGCACAATATCATTGACTTTATATTTTTTAACAGCTTCTTTCCAGGGATCTTCTTTAACATCTTTCAAAGCAAGAGAAATTCTCTCTTTCTTTTCATCGAAATCCACTACATAAACTTCTACTTCGTCTCCTACGGAAACGACTTCAGCAGGATCTAAAACTCTTTTCCAAGATAAGTCGGATAAATGAATCAATCCGTCTACTCCTCCTAAATCCACAAAAGCACCAAATTTAGCCAATCTGGTTACAATACCTCTTCTCTTTTCTCCTTTTTTAAGAGTCTTCCATATTTCTTTTTTCTGAAGTTCTCTTTCTTCTTTTTCCACTTCTTTTCTGGATAATACAACTTTGCGGCTTTTCTTATCCAGTTCAATCAGCTTTACTTTTAAGGTTTTTCCAATATACGCATTTAAATCTTCAACATAATTTATAGAAAGCTGAGATGCGGGAATAAATGCCCTGATTCCTTTTATAGGTGCAACAACGCCACCTTTGACTACTTCTTTGACTGTTACTTCTATGGGCGTTCCAGCCTCAAAATAGTCATTCAGTTCATCCCAAACTACCACCTGGTCTGCTTGCTTTTTGGATAAAATCACATTACCTTCCCCATCATCCATCTGAAGAATAAGTACATCTATTTCATCATTGGGCTTTAAAATATCTCTGGGATCAATATTTTCATCATCCGAAATTTCTTGTCTTGGAATAATGCCATCCGCCATATATCCAATATTGACCAACACTTCATTTTCATTCACTTTAATGACTTTTCCTTTTACAATGTCCCCACTGCGAAGTCTCTTCATAGACTTCTCAATATCTTCCATCATTTGTGCCATTGTCATTTCTTCTGTATGATTATTTTCCACTTAAAACATCTCCCATCTATGCAAAATAATAATTATTAATATAATACACCATAATCAAAAAATTATAAAGGCATGCATCATCGTTCCATCTGTTCCCTGGAAAATGAATAAGATCATAAATTGGCAAATAATAGATCCAAACAATATGATTACAAAACTATAAAGTGCAAATAATATAACTGCAATAATATAAAAGGAAAGGATAAACTCTATGATTCGCATTGAAGAATGCTGGACCGCTGTAGACCAAACTGGTTATTACGGAACAGTTTATGATTCTATGGAAGATGCTTCTTTAGTCGAAAAAGAAGACCCGAATTTTAAAGTAACAAAAGGTTACAGACTTGTAGACGAATATGGCAATCCTGTTCCGAATACAGAAAGTATTTATTTCGATCTGACTGAAGCAGAAGAAGCATTGGAAAGTGTAAATATAGAGCAATTTTTCTAAACATCTTTGAGGTTTCTCAAAGATGTTTAAATTTTTGTTCGGTTGATTTTATATCCAAATATTCCTCCGCAAAATCCTCCTACAATATGGGTAAGCTGTGATATAGAATCTTTATAAAGCAATCCGGATATGATCTCTCTTCCCATAAAGATAATCACAACAATAATCAATGTTAATGGAATGGTTCCTTTCTTAATATTGGCAAAAGAGCTCAATAAAATCAGCATAAATACAACTCCGCTGGCTCCAAGCAAAGCAGTATCAAAGAATAAAATGTTAATTACTCCTGTGACAAACGCTGTAAAAGTAATCATGATCAACATATTCAAAGAACCATACTTTTCTTCCAGCATGGGTCCAATTAAAAGAATGAGTAAAAAATTATTCATATAGTGTTCCCAGCTGGCATGTCCCAATACATGTCCAAAAATCCTTATATAGAACAAAGGATCCTTGAGAGAACTTCTATAAACCGAAAAGAAAAGCATTGTAGTACTGTTTTTAGTCCATTCTCCTAAAAGATAAGCCAAAAGTGCCAAAAAAGTCAAGGTCAGGATAACCGGCGCATTGTAATGAATCTTTTTAATCATAATACTCCCCCATAGACTACCTGGATTTTTTCTTTTTCTTTGCAACTGAAAAACCAAAAGTACCTAAAGGCCTGGCCAAACCGTAATATGTACCGTGGGAATAGCAAATGGGTTTTGCCTGATCCAAATGAAATTTCTTATTGTCGTCTAAGTAATGATCATCCACGTTCACCGCTACTACTTCTGCTAAAAACATATGGTGAGATCCCAAAGGAGTAATGCTCTGTACTTTGCACTCAATATTTACCGGACATTCTTTAATTAAAGGGGCACCTACTATACTCCCATTTTGCGGTGTCAGATTCATTGCTTTAAATTTATCAACATCTCTTCCTGATCTGACTCCACAAAAATCCGTTGCACGAACCAATTTTTCTGTTGTAAGATTAATCACAAATTCTTTCGTTCTCTCAATCATTCCATAGGAATACCTTGAAGGTCTTAAAGAAATATAGGTCATCGGCGGATTCGTGCAAACCGTTCCTGTCCATGCTACCGTAATAATATTCATTGATCCGTCTGTATCTTTACAAGTCACTAAAACCGCCGGAAGCGGATAAATCATATTGCCTGGTTTCCAAGTCATCTTTCCCATGTGTTTCTCCATTTCCCTGCTCATCATTATTTTATATTACATTCAAAGTTGTATCATGTTCTTGCTTTAAAAAATTTTTCACTAAACATATCCCGATTAATACGTTCCAAACCATTATATTTTATCATAATTCATCTCTATAGATCAAAAAAATCACGTCAAAAAACGTGATTTTATTTCTTTTCATCTTGAAAAAGAGGAGAATAGATTTTTTCTTTTTCTATATATTCCTTGGCAGCTTCATCTAGTTTTCTTGGCTCTCTTTCTCTTTTTTCCTGATTCAATACACCATCTTCCATTTGAATCAGTTCCATTTCCCGCCGTGTAAAACTCATAGCATCACCTCATATTAAGTATTTGAAAATACATATGAAGTTATACTATGCCTCCATTAAAAAGATAAAACATGTGTGTTTTCATAAACTGTGAATTGAAACAGAATATCTTTATACTCCTTTATTTCGCCTTCTTCAGCCATTTTCCAGTATTCCAGTTTATCCAAATCAGGGAAAAAGGTATCTGCCTCATATTGATTTTTTATCTTTGTGACATATGCTTTAGAACAGTAAGGCAACAGCAAATTATAAATCTTCTCTCCCCCTATAACATATATATCATTACTATTGTAGTTCTCCAGAATCTCAAAAAGATTTTCAAGAGAATGGCAAATGATGGCTCCATCTGCTTTATACCCTTTATTTCTAGTCAATATAATGTTGATCCTGTCAGTTAAAGGCTTCTTATTGGGAAGAGATTCAAATGTAGCTCTTCCCATAACAACAACCTTTCCTAAAGTCTTCTCTTTAAAAAACTTCATATCTTCCGGAATTCTTTGGAGTAAATCTCCTCTGCATCCAATCCCCCAATGGTTGTCCACTGCTACTATCAAATTCATATCTTTCACCTTTCTACACTGCCACCGGAATATCTTTAACGGGCTCTCCGTATTCATACCCTTCTAATTTAAAATCATCCACTGTAAAGTCGTAAAAATTCTTAATATCCGTATTGATAATGAATTTGGGGGCTGGATAAGTCTTTCTTTCAATCAATTCTTTTACGATGGGAATATGTCTGTCGTAAATATGGGCATCCGCTATCACATGAACTAACTCTCCAACCTCCAGACCACTAACCTGTGCAAACATATGGATCAATACAGCATATTGGCATATATTCCATCCATTCGCCACTAAAATATCCTGGGATCTTTGGTTAAGAATAGCATTTAATTTATTTCCTGTAACATTAAAAGTCACGCTGTAGGCACAGGGATACAAATTCATTTCATGAAGATCATGATGATTGTATAAATTCGTCATAATCCTTCTGCTGTATGGATTGTTCTTCAAATCATATAAAACTCTGTCAACCTGGTCGAATTCTCCTTCTTTATACTTATGCTTAATACCCAGCTGATATCCGTATGCTTTGCCTATGGAACCATTTTCATCTGCCCAGGCATCCCAGATATGACTGTTTAGATCCTTTACGTTATTGGATTTCTTCTGCCAAATCCAAAGAATTTCATCTATAGCCGCTTTAAAATTAATTTTTCTTAACGTTAAAATAGGAAATTCCTTAGATAAATCATATCTATTAACAACACCAAATTTCTTGATCGTATGGGCCGGTGTTCCATCTTCCCATTTTGGTCTTACTTCCTGTCCCTCAGAGCTTATCCCCGTTTCTAAAATATCACGACACATTTCTATGAAAGCCTTATCCGCTAAACTCATAACCAACTTCCCTTCTTTCTGTATTATTCATCATAATAATACTTTATAATCTCTGCTGCTTCAATAGATAATTGCTCATTGACAATTTTAAGCAATATGTATATTTACTGACTAAAATCGTTACTGCTCTTTACTTATAGCTTAGCGGAAGGAAAGCATAAATTTATCCGTATTAACCTCATTAACTGTTATTGACTTTATACATTTAATTATATCATTTTATTTCCATTAGCGACTAATTCGAATTTTGCATTTAAAAAATCAGCCGCCCTTCTGCACATAATCATCCTGGCAAGAAAGATTTCAAAATACTCTACAAGAGAAGATATTTTCATATCGATTGTTAAGTCCAGCAAAATTGTTCTTTTTTGTTCCTCAATGATCACTTTAGATTTTTCTACGGCATAATTTACCCTGTCGTGAATATCAAAAGTAACAAATTCTTTATTTCTCACTCTGCTTCTTCTTACATCAGTTTTATCCGCTAAAATCAATGCTGCCGATACAGGGTTCGCAGCCGCCCCTGTTGATTCATCGTGGTTTCCAATAGCCGCAATGATCGTTGCTATTTCCACAGGATCCATTCCGAGCCTTGAAAGAATATTAAAGGCCATAACAGCTCCTGTCTGGGCATGGTCTATTCTATTCACCGTATTGCCTATATCATGAATATAACCTGCTATTCTCGCCAGTTCAGCTTCTCTTTCAGAATAGCCCAGTGTAAGCAGTATTTTTGCCGCTGTCTCTGCTACTTTTGTCGCATGGACTACGGAATGATCTGTATAGCCCATTACTTCTAATAATTCATCGCCTTTTTTAATATAGGTGTTAATCTCTTCATTGTTTTTAATATCCTGATATGTGATAAGTTCCATTTCAATCCTCCTAATCTCTACACATTTACTAGATAGTATGTACAATAAATCATCATGCAAACAAAAAAGCCGAGGAAAAACCTCGGCACTAAACTAATCTCTACTATTCTATTATTTTATAAGCCCAACAGACTGTTGATTTTTTCTCTGTCAAAACCCACAACAATATTTCCATCAATATCAATAACAGGTACTCCCATCTGGCCAGACTTTTTAATCATTTCAGCAGCTGCTCGCTGATCAACAGCTACATTGATGTCTTTATACTGAAAATCATTTTTCTTTAGATAATCTTTTACCATATGGCAATAGGGACAGGTTGGCGTAGAGTATACCGTAATATTTTTCATGCTAGGGCCTCCTTAAAATATTATATTGTATTAATATAATATTATTATATTACGATATCTAAATATATCAATTCTGTATTTCTTTCATCATGGCTTAAAATTTTAAAATAGCCCTGCTTTACTTAAAATATTTACGTTTATCTTAGATTTTGAATACATTCATATAATGATTCAATTATCTTTTCTTGTTGGCTGGTTCCACATTAATGGGTTTACCTTTAATTTGAGCATTGTTCATAATCTTTAAGACATCTTTTGCGTATTCCTTTGGAACTTCAACAAAGGTATATTTATCATAGACATCTATGGTTCCTATCAGTTTTCCTGATAATCCTGTTTCACCTGCAATTGCCCCTACAATATCTCTCGCTCTTACATTTTGCTTTCTTCCAATATTCATAAACAAACGTACCATACCTGGTTCAGAGCCAGTATCTTCAAAATCAAAATCTATCTCTTCTTCTGTTTCCTTTCTCATTGTCATTTTAAGAAGGGCAGCAGCTAAATCAATCGCCGTATAATCTTCTTCCAAAAGGCGTTCTGCAATCTTAATCTGTTTGCTTAAATCCTCATTTTCAATAATGTTCTTGATATTTTCTATAAGAATTTCCATCTTCGCTTCTTCCACATCATTTAGACTAGGCACTTGCTGATGTAAGATTTTCGTCTTGGTATACCTTTGGATATCTTTTAATTTATAGATTTCTTTTCCTACCACAAAAGTAAACGCTTTTCCTGAGCGTCCGGCTCTTCCTGTTCGACCAATACGATGTACATAATATTCTTCATCCTGGGGCACATCATAGTTAATAACAATCTCTACATCATCTACATCAATACCTCTTGCTGCTACATCCGTTGCTATAAGTATTTCAATATTACCATTTCTGAAGCTGTTCATTACCCGATCTCTTAAGGACTGCTTCATATCTCCGTGAAGACCATCTGCAAAATATCCTCTGCCCTGAAGATCGCTTACCAGTTCATCAACTTTCTTTTTGGTATTACAAAAAATCAGTGCCAGCTTAGGATTATACATATCGATTAATCTTGTAAGAATTTCGAACTTATTTTTTTCCTTTACTTCAAAATAATACTGTTCAATGCTTGGCACCGTTAACTCTTTATGCACCACTTTTACTATTTCCGGATTATTCTGATGAGCCTTTGCAATTTCTAAAATCTCTTTAGGCATAGTTGCTGAGAATAAGACCGTCTGACGGGTCTTAGGCATATCTTTTAAAATGGTCTCGATATCTTCTCTAAAACCCATATTCAGCATTTCATCTGCTTCATCCAAAACCACCATTTTCACCTTGTCCAGTTTTAGAGTTTTACGGCGCATATGATCCATTACTCGGCCCGGTGTACCGATAATAATTTGCACACCTTTCTTTAACGAACGGATTTGTCTTTCAATAGGCTGTCCTCCATAAATCGGAAGCAATTTTATCCCTTGAAGGTATTTTCCTAACTTTCTTATTTCTTCTGCTACCTGAATAGCCAGTTCCCTGGTTGGACATAAAACCAAGGCTTGTAAATTCTGATCCTGGGGATCAACCATTTCTAGAATTGGTATACCAAAAGATGCGGTTTTCCCAGTACCTGTCTGGGCTTGACCGATCACATCTTTTCCTTCTAAAATATGTGGAATTGCCTGAGCCTGAATGGGTGTGGTTTCTTCAAACCCCATATCCCGAATCGCTCTGTTTAATTCCTCCGATATGTTTAATTCTTCAAATCTTACAGTTTCCATATAACTCTCTCCTATTATTGTTTTATCTACAGTGTCTCCAAAGAAATGCAATTTTCATTCAGCAATGCTGTTTCATTTTATCACTCGTGTATACGTATTTCCTCTATGCCTTCATCAGTTATTTTGATTTTTCCTTCTTTAAATAATTTCCCAATAGCTCTTTTAAAGGCTCGTTTGCTCATATTAAATTCCTTTTTGATAAGATCTGGGTCACTATCGTCATTAAAAGGAAGTTTGCCTCCTTTAAGCAGTAGTTTTCCCAAGATCAGCTTAGCATCTTCATCCATTTGGATATAAGATTTTTCTCTTATGCTGATATCCAATTTTCCATCTTCTCTTACCTTTACAACTCTTCCTTCTATTTTGTCTCCCTTTTTATAGGAACCATACAATTCATTTTGCGGGATCAATCCATGGTACTTATTGTCCACAGCTACCAGGGCGCCAAGATCTTCTACTATTTTATAGATTGTCCCCTGAATCTTATCATTAACCTGATATGGAGAATTACTGTTCAAAAGTTTAGAAATATCCATAGTTGCGCACAAGCGGTTGCTTTTATCAACATATAAACCAACTAAATATTTTTTCCCTTTACGCACCGGAGAAGTCTGCTCTTTAAAAGGAAGAAACAAGTCCTTCTCCAATCCCCAGTCTAAAAAAGCTCCTATTTTACTGACTTCAACCACTTGTAAAAATGCCAGTTCTCCAAGGGTCAATCTGGGAGTCCTGGTAGTAGCAACGATACGATCTTTTGAATCTCTATATATAAAGACATCTATCTCGTCTCCAATATTTTTATCTTCAGGTATCTGCTTTTTAGGTAGTAAAACATCATCATCACTTTTGCCGTCTTTCTCATTTAAATAAGCACCGACAGAAGTCATTCGCTTAATGGTTAACTTTTGAATCTTTCCTAATTCAATCATACTGCATCTCCTTGATCATATATTCCTTATTGCTTTTCTTCTGGACAATTATATCGTATCATATTGCGTTATATCCTACAAACATTTCCTGCAATTTATCTTATCAAAATACCAATACCCAAAAACAAAGCCATTGGAATATTCATGAACACAAAATTCTGTACTGCAGTAACAAAGGTATCTTTCTTTGTCTGTTTGCTCATAAATGCCTTAATATTCTTATTCACAGGAATAAGTGTTAATAAGATCAATAAAGCAAATACAGGAGTAATTTTTAATAAGGCTAAAATGGCAATATCAACATAAGCAATATAATATAATGCTCTGAAAAGCTTTAAAGCCTTATCTTTTCCTATATAAATAGGAAGCGTATATCTTTTGTTTTCAATATCATCTTCAATATCACATATATTATTTGCCAACATAATGTTTGCAATTCCTACAACTGCAGGCAGGGCAACAAGAAAAATAAGGATTAATTCTTTGATATTGATATTTATTAATAATGAAGACTGTTCAAGTAAAATCCCTGCTAAGTCTGAATTATATACGTGAATATAAATCGAAAGAAATATAATGACAAATCCCATGAAAAAGCCTGAAAAAATCTCTCCCAAAGGCATTCTTGAGATCGGAACAGGTCCGAAAGTATATAGTATGCCAACAAGAAATGAAACCATTCCAAGTAAGAGCACAATAATACTTGTATTTAAGAACAGCACAATCCCCGACAAAGATGCTATAAGCAAAAGACCAAATATTGTAATGAGTACATCCGATTCTTTTAATTTATCCCTGACTATGGCATTGTGAGACTCATATCCATATCCATAGGTTTTATTGGCCTTTTTATAATCCAAATAATTATTGATTGCCGTTGTAGCCATATCAAACGCTATAAGAGAAAAAAACATCAAAAAAAAGTTTTTTACATTAAAACCGTTAAAATGATAAACTGCATATGTGCTCCCAATCAAAAACGGAATAACACTTGCAACTTTCGTTTGGATTTCTACTAATTTCAGAAAACTGCCCACTTTCATATTCATTTCCTCCTATGTTACAGTTTGCATACAAATATTTACTTTTAACTCAGTTATTTTACTATAACTGGCTTTATAATTCAAATTTTTATCTATCTGTTCTTCAAAAAAGATAATCAATATTATTTTCAATTGATAATTACTATAATCTTTGTAAAACTGTACACAAAACAATTTCTTTTTAATATAATGATTATTATAGTTTCAATTGATAATAAACAATATGCAATACATAGGGATACAGCCGGGCCAATGACATCTTTTCAACTACGGAACAATGATTCGGGAGGAAAAATTCTATGAGTGAGTCAAAAAAAGTTAAGATGGTACTTTGGACAGTCTTATTTGCCAATATAACTGTAGCACTCATTAAAATCACCGTGGGGCAAATCATTAAAAGTACCAGTATGACTGCTGATGGCTTTCATTCTTTTACTGACGGAACTTCTAACATTGTAGGCTTAATCGGTATTCATCTGGCCGCTAAACCAAAAGACAAAGAGCATCCTTATGGCCATAAAAAATTTGAAAACCTGGCTGGTCTTTTTATTTCCGGAATGCTCGGGATTATAAGCATTAAAATCATTACGGAAGCTTTCTCGAAATTTAAAAGCACCGTCCCTCCTGCTGTTTCTTCTGAAAGTTTGGTGATGCTCATTCTTACATTAATGATTAACATTTTTATAGCTGTATATGAATATAAGCAAGGTAAAAGTCTAAAAAGTACTATTTTGATTTCTGACTCCATGCATACTCGAAGCGATATTTTTATTTCCATAGGTGTATTGATTACTCTGATCTGTGTTCGTATGGGCATTCCAGCAATCATCGATCCTGTTGTATCCATCATTGTCTCAGGGTTTATTATGCATGCAGCATATGAAATATTCCAGACAACCTGTGGTCCTCTGCTGGATCAGGCAGTTGTTGATGCTGAGGAAATAAAGAATATCGTTTTAAGTTTCGATGAAGTGAAAGATGTTCATGAAATCAGAAGTCGGGGCAGAACAGATGAAATGTATATAGATCTTCATATATGCATAGATCCTAATACAAGTTTTTTAAAATCCCATGAGCTGACAGATGCCATCGAAAAGAAACTGAGGGATAAAATCAATGGAAATATGGAAGTGAATATTCGAACCGAACCTTTTAACCATCTTCTTTAAAAACAGTTGCAGAATTAAAAATACAGAAAATAAATTTGATATTTTTGATATGATCATTCATAATAATACTATTACTTTACATTATACTAGGAGGAATTTATATGGAGGGAAAAACCCCCAGTGAATCCATGGTTGAAATGACTGAACTGGTACTTCCTAATGATGCCAATGCTCTCGGCAATTTGCTCGGAGGCAGAATGATGCACTGGATTGATATTGCCGGTGCTATGGCTGCTATGAGGCATTCCCACAAAGCAGTTGTTACTGCCTGTGTGGACAGTTTGGATTTCAGACACCCTATTCGAGTGGGTGAATTGATTATGCTTAAGGCAAAATTAACCTGGGTGGGAAAAACTTCTATGGAAGTCAAAGTGAAGGTTTTTGTAGAAAATATAGAAACTGGTGAATTAACTTTAACCAATAAAGCATACTTGACTTTCGTGGCCTTAGATGAAGAAGGAAAACCCACACCTATTCCGCCTCTCTATCCTGAAACTGATGAGGAAAAAAGGGATTATGAAGAAGGAGAAGAAAGAAGAAATGCAAGATTAAATAAAAAAAGGGCGAGATTATAAATCTTGCCCTAAATTTTTTCCAATCCAACAGGATAGTGATCCAATCCATGACATCATCATAGATCATTACATCTTTTAGCTCATCCTTTAATCTCTCTGATACACAAGAGTAGACTATCCTCCCCTTCATTATTGGCTCTGGAATTAATGATCCTTAACCCCAGCATTGCTTCTCTTGAATTTTGGATTCTTAAAATCAATTTCCTTATGGACTACATTCAGCTTCCCACAGAAAATGGGATAATATTGAATAAATAATTTCGTTAAATATTTAAATAATAAAAGTGAAAACTATTTTTTAATGGAGGCCTAAAAATGAAAAAAGAAAAAGGATTTGCAAGCTTTACTCCTGACCAGGCTAAAGAATTTATGAAACAAGAGAAGCAAAACAAACCTCAGGATCCCTATGCAGGAGAACAAAGACATAAGCAAAAGCAGCAAGCTATGAATAAAAAGCACTAACGCCAATAAACCCATAGATGCTATTCTATGGGTTTATCTTATTAAATATTTCATCCGGGGTCTCTATGACACCTTTAGGATTTAACTTTATCAATTCTTCTCTGCTTCTAAATCCCCAGAGAACCGACACCGGTTTCATCCCTGCGGCTTGTGCTGTTTTATAATCCACTTCACTGTCTCCAACATAGACGGATTCATAAGGCTTAAAACCACCTTCTGCTGCAATCGCCAAAGCTGCTTCTGGATTTGGTTTTTTAGGATATCCTCCTTCGTCTCCGATGACTTTTACAAATTTCCATTTGCCTAAAAACTCTTTTACAATGTATTCCGTTATTCTCTGATCTTTATTGGTATTAATCCCAATAGCATATCCTTCTCCAGTCAATCTGTCCAGCATATCTTCAATCCCCGGATACAAAGATATCCCCCTGGAATAAAATTGACTATATACTTCCAGCATTTCTTTATAACATAAATCTATGGTTTCATCATCCCTATGATTTTGTGGAAGAACTGTCTTAGCAAGGCTTCTTAAGCCATTACCCACAAATCTCCTGTAAGCTTCTATCGTATGGACAGGGAAGCCATGATTTTGCAATACTTTATTCATTGAAAAACCAATGCCTTCTATTGTATCTACCAGCGTTCCATCCAAATCAAAAATAATCAGTTTATTTCTCATAACATTGTTGCTCCCTTCAAACAATATCTCCTTTGCATATTTTTAAACACTAAGGAATTTATATGCGTCCTATAAAACTATAGCACAGTTGAAAGATTATTACAAATTACTCTCCATCTGCATCTTTAGAAATAAACCGATTTCTTTGCTTTTCATATACATATCCGATAGCCCCAACCATATCACAAATGGTTTGCTCCGACAGATCATATCTTTCACATAATTGATCCAAGTCCTTACATTCATCTCTTAATTTCATATTCAACCAGCTAAGTAATATATAAGGATCTCCTAAAGGTACATAACTGTTCATCTGCTCATCTCCTCTGCAACATATCTTAAAACTATTGATATGTTATAAATTTACCATGAGTTACATCATAAAGTCCATTGGTTGTTATACGTATTTCAGGAATTACCGGTAAAGCTATAAAAGACAACGTAATAAAAGGGTCCATATCATCTGGAACTCCCATTCTGTGGGCATGATCAATCATAGTCTTTAGTCTGGAATGCACTTCATTAAATTTCAAATCACTGATCAATCCCATAATCGGTAAAGGCAAAGTTTCAAGCACCTCACCGTTTTCAACAATCGTATACCCCCCCTGAGTGCGAACCAGTTCCTTCACTGCCAGCAGGATATCACGATCATTATCTCCAATAACAATAATATTATGAGAATCATGGGAAACGCTGGAGGCTATGGCACCGTTACTAATGCCAAATCCAGTCACTACTGCAAGACCTATTTTGCCCGTTGCTTTATGCCGTTCAATAACAGCAGCTTTATTATATACTTTGTCAGGCGCAAAATATCCGCCTTGACAAGGCACCTCGGTTTTTAAATGCTTTGTAACGATTTGCTGATTGATCATTTGAAGGACTGAGACGGGATTATGGGATATCTTAATCGATAGCATTTCTTCAGTAATTTCTTTGATTTTAACCGTATTTTTAATTTGATCATCAGGCTTTGGAATCACTATTGGGGTATGGCTGCCGATTAATTTTCCCTTATGATAAACAGAATCTATTTGGATGCTTTCTAAATCTTTTAAAATTACTAAGTCTGCCTGGTATCCGGGAGCGACAGCCCCTAATTTTTTTAATCCGTAGCATCTAGCAGCATTTATTGTTGCCATCTTTATGGCTTTTAAGGGACTTAGACCCAACGAGATGGCTTTTTTAATATTATAGCTTATATGTCCTTCTTCTCTGATTTCTTCAATATGTTTGTCATCCGTACAAAAAGAAAATCGTGAAGTGTCAATATTTTTCTCTATAATTCCTTTTACAATAGCCTCAAGATTTTTGGCTGCTGACCCTTCTCTGATTAATACCTGTATTCCATTTCTGCATTCTTTTAATGCATAATCAAAATCACAGCATTCATGGTCCGTACTGATCCCTGCAAGAACATAAGCTGCCAGCTGTTCATCGGTTAAGAACGGAGCATGGCCGTCAATGACTTTATCTCTGAACAAGTCCAGCTTTTCAAACATGGATCGTTCAGCATTCACTACAGAATGATAATCCATCACTTCCCCCAAGCCCAGTATTCTTGGATGGTTAATGTATCTTTTCATTTCCTCTGCTGTAAACATAGATCCATTATCTTCCATAGGCGTTGCCGGAACACAGGAAGGCATCATGACAAATACATTGGCCGGAACTTCATTGGTCTGTTCCAAAATATATTCTATTCCATCACAGCCACTTACATTAACGGACTCATGAGGATCAACGATAAATGTCGTTGTGCCCCATAAAACTGCATTATGTATCAGTTCTGCCGGAGAAACCAAAGTGGATTCCAAATGAAGATGGGAATCAATAAAACCAGGACACACATATTTCCCTTCCAGGTCCATTTCAGTTTTTCCTCGATAATTTCCCCCCCCAACAATATAACCGTTATGAATCGCCAAATCTGCCTTATAAATTTCTTCTGTAAACACATTTATGATGTTTCCATTTTTTAAGACCAAATCAGCATCAATCTTTTTTAGGGCGGCCTGAGAAACTCTTTCATATTCTTTATAATGCATATAATCCTCCTTTTTACATAAATTTAACAACAAAATTTATAAGGAACTCATTTTATATATCTATATCTCATCTATCAATTTTCTAATAAGTAAAACATTTTTAAATATTTTATTTATAAATAATATATTATATCACAATATATTTTAGGAGCAAAGTTTTTCAGATCTCGCTTTTTATGAAAAAAAGACCCGGTTCCCCGAGTCTTTTGCTTTTAAAGTTATTCCATCTTATTATCATAATCATCCAAAAAATTATACTTAACATTACCTTTCGTATAGCCAATAACGGTATTCAAATTCACATTATGAACACTTCTGAAAATATTCATTTCAATGTTTGGATTGGTTTGTCTGAATTTCTTTATTAATGCTTTCATTTCCTGACGCTTGGAACCTCCGCCACTGTCCCCAAGCATGCAATTTTCTGTCAGTCTGCAGGCACATTGGATAAACTGCAGATCATGATGCCTTTTCCAGGCAATAATGTCCTCTTCTTTAACCAAATACAATGGTCTGATCAATTCCATTCCTTTAAAATTTGTACTATGCAATTTAGGCATCATGGTTTTTATCTGGCCGCTATAAAGGATACTCATTAAAATCGTTTCGATTACATCGTCAAAATGATGTCCCAGAGCGATTTTATTGCATCCTAAGTCCTGAGCATTTTTATACAGATATCCCCTTCTCATTCTTGCGCATAAATAGCAGGGAGAATCCGCAATATCTGCAACAATATCATATATATCCGTATTGAATATTTTTATAGGGATATTAAGATACTCCGCATTATCAATGATTCTTTGCCTGTTTATGGGATTATAACCCGGATCCATTACTAAAAACTCCAGCTCAAATTTAACCTTTCCATGTCTTTGCAATTCCTGCATACACTTGGCAAGAAGCATGGAATCCTTGCCTCCGGAGATGCAGACCGCAATCTTATCTCCTTCCTGAACAAGCTCATAATCGTTAATTGCTGTAATAAATCTGGACCAAATTTGCTTCCTATATTTTTTTATGATACTTCGCTCGATTTCTTTGTACTTTTCCATATTCCCATCCTTACTTTACTAACTTTTTATAACACTGGTCGAAGCATTTCAGAAAAGTTTCTATATCTTTTTCTGTAGTATGATGGCTCAGACTCACTCTTAAGGTACTAAGAGCCAATTTTCTGTCCTTTGTAATGGCATAGACTGCTCTCGAAGGCGTATTGGGAGCGCAACAAGCAGATTTAGTAGAAACATAAATATCATAATTTTCTAATTCCCTTTGAAATGCCATTGTATCAGCTCCCTTGATACTGATATTTAAAATATAGGGAACTGCATGATCGGTACTATTGATCCTAACATTTGGATATTGCTTCAAATGTTCTCGCAATGTGGCATTAAGCTGTTTTACATAATTATATTTGCTTTCCAGATCATCGGTTGCCAAAATCAATGCTTTTTCCAGTGCTGCCACTAAGGCAAGGGTCGGCGTACCGCTTCTGAATGGGGTAGTGCTTATTCCTCCATGAATAAGAGGTTCGATAATGATATTTTCTTTTTTGACCAATACTCCACATCCGTTAATACCATAGAATTTATGGGGAGTAAATGTAGCCAGATCAACTTTCTCTAATGAAACAGGAATCTTCCCTATAGCCTGTGTAGCATCCACATGGAAGAAACAGTGAGGATAATTTAACAGGATATCTCCTATTTGCTCAATATTCTGCTCAATTCCCAATTCACTGTCCACATAACCTATTGAAACCAGTATAGTATCTTCTCTTAATAATTCCTTCAAATGGTCTAAGTCTACTAAACCATTCTCCAAAATATCGACATAATCTATTTCATAACCTAAATTTTGTAATGCTGTCAGAGGTCCTGTAACGGACGAATGTTCCAGATAAGTTGAAATAATATGCCTGCCATATCTTTTATATCCGTTTGCAATGCCTTTAATGGCTAAATTGTTGGCTTCCGTAGCTCCTGAGGTATAGATGATTTCATTTTCTTTAACCCCAAGCAGATCAGCAATATTTTTAGTACATGAATCCAGATATGCTCCGGCTTCTCTTCCTAATTTATGAGATGAATTCGGATTACCTATATAAGATTTTGAAACATTATAAAAAACCTGTAAAACTTCTTCACAAACAGGTGTAGTAGCGGCATGATCTAAGTAAATCATTTTATTACTCCTCTTATAGTATCATATACCTAAAATTACTATGAATCATGATACGTTTTTAAATAATATTTGTCAATATAAAATTATTTCTATAACATATAACATTATGGAATAAACTTTATTACTTTTCATAAGAATTATAAATTTTTAACTGTTGACTTAATCGTTTAAAAGTTATAATAATAACTATAAAAATATCAACAATCATGATTCTTTAGAAAGGTTAATACTATGAAACTCAATTATGAAATCTGCTACGGTACTTTCATAAAACGCCCCAATCGATTTATTGCTCATGTGAATGTATCAGGAAAAGAAGTGATTTGTCATGTTCCAAATACCGGAAGACTGAAAGAATTGCTATATCCGGGAGTAAAAGTGATGCTTTCCTATCATCCTTCTTCCACAAGAAAAACCAACTATGAGCTTAGAATGGTTCAAAAGGAAAACAGCTGGATTTCAATTGACTCTCAGCTTCCTAATGCTCTTGCCCACGAAGCCGTTTTAAGCGGTATCATTGAAGAGTTAAAAGGATACCCTGTTATCAAAAAAGAAGTATCCTATTCAAACAGCCGTTTTGATCTTCAGCTTATGGGGGAAGATGGCATTTGCTTTGTTGAAGTTAAAGGTGTCACATTAGAAAAAGATCAATGGAGTTTCTTTCCGGATGCCCCTACAGAACGGGGACGTAAGCACATTGATGAAATGATTCACGCAGTTAATAACGGGTATCGTGGAGCAATACTTTTTGTCGTTCAAATAGAGTATGCAAAAGGTTTTAGTCCAAATGTTGCTATGGATCCGGCCTTTGCACAAAAAATAAAGGAAGCTCAAGGAGCAGGAGTTAAGATTCTCGCCTACAGATGCAGTATAGCTCCTGATGAAGTAAAAATCGTTGAAAGCATCCCTGTAAAAATATAAAAGCACTTACATGTTCAAATTCAACCTGATATCAGCTTAATATATACTTTTCTGTTTCTGGGGCCGTCAAACTCGCAAAAATACACGCTCTGCCAGGTCCCCAGCACCAATTTCCCTTCATGTATTATGATGGTCTTTTCTGCACCCATGTACGAAGATTTTAAGTGGGCATGGGAATTCCCTTCTATATGCCTGTAATCCCCATGTACAGGAAAAACTTTATCCAATGTTGCTATAATGTCCCTTACAACATCAGGGTCAGCATTTTCATTAATGGTAATACCAGATGTTGTATGAGGACAATATACAACGGCAATACCATTTTGAATTCTGGATTTTTCTACCGCCTGCCTGATTAAATATGTAATATCTATAAACTCTTCATTTTTCCTCGTAACCACTTGAAATTGAAATAAACTGGTTTCCATAACAATTCCTCCTTAGAAAAATAAAATTATTTCGAAACAAGAAAGATCAGGTCTTGAAAACAAGACGAATTTTCTTATTTCATAAAAAAGTTTATATTGTATTTATAATACTGTCAATTTTGATCAAAAATTATCATTAAAGCTTATAAAAATCTTATGTTTTTTTCGTTAAAGGTGTATAATGTAATTATAACAATGTTATTTGCAATATAATCAACTTCTCACAACACTCATGTGTTCACTATCAGCAGAGCAACTTTTCAGGGGGGAAATAAATGCTCTCTAAGGATTCATACATCTTTAATCGTATAGATTGGTATTTAAACATCTTTAATAACATCTCTGACTTTATTTTTCTTATAAAAGTAAACGACGACGATGATTTTCGTTATTCATTTATAAACAAAGCAGCAAAGCAATATACTGGTTTAACCGAAGATGCCATTGGACGAACTGTTCATGATATGCTGCCTAAAATATTAGCTGATTCAATCATCCATCAGTATAAATATGCTATTGCTCAAAAACATTGTATTACATATGAAGATCATGGCTTCTTTGAATCTTTTGATTCTGATAGCGATGAAAACTATAAATATTTCGAGTCAAAAATTACTCCTCTGTTTAATAATGAAGGGATCTGTACCCATATTATTGCTATTGTCAGAGAGATTACTGAAAGAAAAAGAAAAGAAAAAGCCCTGAAGGACAGCGAAAAGAAATATAGATTGATTGCCGATAATATGACAGATCTTGTCAGTATTATAGATCTTAACGGAAAAGTAATCTATGCTTCTCCTTCGCATAACGCTATTTTAGGACATGCACCCGAAAATTATGTCGGAGAGAGCTTTTTTAATTTCATTCATCCCAGCGAAATTGAAGAAGTTAAAAATCAAATCCAGGATATGTTAAAAACCAAAGAATCAGCCACATTGGAATTTCGTCATATGCATTCAGATCATTCCTGGCTGTGGCTGGAAGTCAAAATGTCTTTGGTTCTGAATGAGGATGAAAATCCAAAGCATTTTCTTTTGGTTGCAAGAGAAATCATGGAAAGAAAATTGTTTGAAGAAAAGCTAAGGTATTTGGCCTATCATGATACCTTGACCAATTTGCCCAACCGAAGGCTCTTTAAAACAAAATTAACTCAGTGTATCGATGAAGCCAGCAATCTTAATGAAAACATTGCAGTAATGTACATAGATATTGATCGCTTTAAACAGGTTAATGATACATTAGGTCACGATATAGGAGATAAATTATTGTGCCAGTTTTCTCAAAAAATAAAAGCTTGTCTGAGAAAATCCGATGTATTGGCCCGTCTGGGTGGGGATGAATTCTGTATTTTATTAAGGGTCAATCAAAAAAAAGATGCCATCAGTATAGCAAAAAGAATTATTAACGATATTCAGCCCAAATGGAAAATTAACTCCTGTGAATTTAATGCTACTTTAAGCATCGGAATGGCTTTTTACGAAGATGGCCTGGACGAAGAAACTCTGCTTAAAAGAGCAGATATCGCATTATATCATGCTAAAAAAAGTGGAAGAAATACCTTTCAAATATATAAATAAAACACAAAAAGCTGGATAACTGCTCATACAGTTTCCAGCTTTTATGTCTTTTATAAACCTTTTTATTCGTCTCCTTCATTGTACTTTGATAGAATTTCACGAATCTTGTCCTTATTTTCTATAACGTAGTCAATGAGAACTGGATCAAATTGAATTCCTTTTTGCTTTTCAAGGTAATCCATCGTATCATCAAAGCTCCAAGCTTCTTTATAGGGGCGTTTATGGGTCAGGGCATCTAAAACATCCGCAATGGATGCAATTCTGGCTTCAATAGGAATGTCCTCTCCTTTTAACCTGTCTGGATATCCTTGCCCATTCCATTGTTCATGATGGTGTCTTGAAATATTATATGCAATGGTCCGCAGCTCATGATCCAATATGCTAAAAAGCTCCAAACTAATCTCTGTATGTTTTTTCATAATTTCAAATTCTTCAGAAGTAAGCTTGTCCTTTTTATTCAAAATACTGTCAGATACAGCAATTTTGCCAATATCATGAAGAGATGTTGACAGTTCAATGTTTTTGATCATTTCATCAGGCAATTTCGCCCATTTTGCAATTTCTGCAGCTATTTTCGAAACTCTTTTTGTATGTTTACTTGTATTTAAGTCTCTTTTTTCTACAATTTCGCCCAGTGCAAAAATAAGATTTCTCTGGTTCATTATGCGAGTTTTATTTGCCAGAAAATTATCCAGTGCTGTCGATACATTTGATAAGAATACTTTTACGAGATTCAAATCAACCTCTATATTATTATGATGGATATAAAAATAATTTCTGTTGTTTGTAATTCCTTTATGATAAGCAAGCAAATAATCCTCTGAGAGTTTGATGAAATCCTCATCATGATGCTGATGAATAAGTGCTAATACCTCGTCATCTATATCTGAAAGCATATTGACTTCACTGCCAATAAATCTTTCATATTCCCCTGTAGCAGCATACACTACTAATCGATTGCCTTTATCTGAAATAACAAATCCTTTTTTCTCTTTAGTATAAGCTTCATTGATCAACATGGAATGGGTTGTATTGGTGATCAGATTATTGAATTGTACGAGAATGCCTTTAAAAAAATCCTGAAGTGACCTGTATTTAAATAAATCTTTTGAAGCATTGAGGATCATTTCAAGACCGGCTTTTTGATTCTTTATAGTAATAATATTTCTGTAATTCCTTATAGCAGAGAAAATAGTGGTATAAAGCTTTTCCACCGTTAATTCTGTTTTCGTTTTGTAATCATTGATTTCATAGTTTCTGATGATCTCTTCTTCCAGGGCGGCCCCCGGCTGCCCTGTCCTTAAAATAATCTGAATATCGTAATTTTTAAGCTTATCCCGAATAAAGCTTACTATTTCGATGCCCGATTTTTCCGTTTCCATAACTACATCCAGTAAAATAACAGCGATATCGTCATGTTGCAGCAAAATTTGCTTTGCTTCCCGTTCACTGTATGCATGCAATAACTTTAATCCAAAACTTCCGAAATCCAAACCATCTAAAACCATGTCAGTAATAACATGTACATCTCTTTCATCATCAACAATGAGTACCTTATAATACACCTTTAATCTATTATTTTCTTTGAAAATATTTGAAATTTTTCCATCTAAAGCATCTAAGGGAATATTATTACGAAAAGATACCTGCTCTGAATCCTCTGCATTAAGGTAAGACATTTTTTAACCTCCCAGTGTAGCATTGCAACATTTTGATATGAAACATCCTGATCTTTTAGAATTCCATAATTTTAAACTAAGATCTGGTGCAGATAAAAAAGATTTTTATCATATGTAGATTCTCAATCCAATTTATCAGTCCCTGAATCATTAAAACTATAATCCAACTTTAAAATGTATAAATATCCTATCCATTGATAAATCCCAACTCTGTTTCTATATAAAACATATAATTTATATAGAATGCATTCTCATTTTTATTAGATAATTCGAATAAAGTTAAATGTAGGTTTATAAGCTTTTATGTCGATTTTAAACTAATTTTAACTACTTTGTCAATGTTGCAATCTTCCTACTTACACTTAGATAGCTCTATATTTTTAATTCCTTTAGGCATATTCAATGAATCTTGAGATTTTCTAAGACCGTACATGCTTTATCGTAGTCCTTCTTATGCACATACACATAATATACATTAGAATATTTCACATCTTCCCAATGAATATGGAGGCTCTCTTCTGAAGGATGAAAACGAGTGATAATTTTATACCTGTATTGAATGCCATTGCGGGTCAAAACATCAAGTACTTCATAGAATTTTTCCGGAGAGAAACCAACATAAACTTCTTTTCGATTCAAAAATATGATCATAATGGTCCCCCTTTTAATTAATTTGGTTCAATCACATTTCCATTGTGATCTTACCCCCTATACTTTAAAATATGATTTGATTAATAAAAAGTGATATTCTTAAAAATTTTTTTAAAAGAATTATCCTCTCATTTCTGAAAAATTTCAGAAAAAATAAGCAGACTATGCCACTCAAAAAATAGTCTGCTCTTCTCGATTTATAATCTATAAGTTTTTTAAACCCTCATCATATCTGTTATCAGCCCGTTAAATGATTTTTAGTAAAATGTGCCTTTCCTTTCCATCGTATTTCTTCATGGTTTTAACGATCTCATATCCCAGCCCGGTGAAATTATTTAAACTATAAACGTTGCCAGGATGGACAGTTGCCATTAGATATGTAAATCCATCTTTTCTTAAGATAGTTTCTGCTTCCATCATAAGCAGTTTCTGCAATCCTTTACCCCTAGAAGAAGGAAGAGTAGCAACAGATTCCATATGAGCTACTTGACTTAATTTACTATGATCCAAACCAATATCATAACCTAAATTATCTTTTTCATATTTTGGAATTCTCACAATGAGAAAACCCATAATTTCATGATCGTATACTCCTTTAAGGATAAAACCTGATTCATGAATATGCCTGGTAATAAACTCCTGATTGTCTGCACAGAACCATTCCGGATCCTGAATAGCTTCTTTTACTGTATTCATAATCTGAGCAATTCGTTCTACATCTTGATCTTGAGCTTTATCGATTACAATATTCATTCTTTCACCCTTACACCCTTCCTTATTGATTTCTATCCTCAGTATAAACTTATAAAGATGATTTCATTGTAATATTTTTAAAGATTAGATTCAACAATCAATCATAATACACCAAACACTGGTTCTTTCAATCTTTCACGATAAATAAATACAACATCTAAGATATATCGATTTTTCTCCACAACTCAGATTGACAAATATCTGTATTTTATTATAGTATTAATCATTAAATCCATTACAGAAAAGGTGAAAAACATGGGTAATAAAGCCAAAACTTTTTTATCATATTACAAACCATACCTGGGATTGTTTATTGCAGATATGGTTTGTGCATTTATAGCCGCAGGAATCAACCTGATATTTCCTCTTATAGTCAGATACATAACAGGGGATGTCCTGAAATCCAGTTCTGAAATAGTAGTGGGATTAATCATTAAAATTACACTGCTTATGCTGTTCTTAATATTAGTGGAATTCTTGTGTAATTATTATATTACATCCTATGGGCACATTATGGGGGCCCGTATGGAACATGATATGCGCAATGATATTTTTGAACATCTTCAGAAACTATCCTTTAGTTACTATGATGATCAAAAAGTTGGACATATTATGTCTCGAATCACCAACGATTTATTCGACATTACGGAACTCTGCCATCACGGTCCCGAGGACCTTTTGATTTCAATTACTAAATTGGTTGGATCATTTATTATCTTAATGAATATTGATTTAAAACTGACAATTATCGTGTTTTCATTTATTCCGCTTATGTTTGTATATGCTTATTATTATAATATGAAAATGCGTGAGGCCTTTCTGAAAAACAGGGAAAAGATTTCCCTGATCAATGCCGGACTGGAGGACAGTCTCTCCGGGATCCGTGTAGTCAAATCTTTTACCAATGAAGAAATAGAATTAAAGAAATTCAAAGAAAACAATGTTGAATTTGTAAAAAGCAAAAGTCACAGTTATCACTACATGGCAAAATACCACAGCGGCATTAACGCTTTCGGCTCTCTGATTTACGTTGCTTTGATTATTGGAGCTTCTTTTTTCATTATGAAAAATCAAATCAATACCGTTGATCTGATTACATTTTTGCTTTATATTAATACCTTCCTTGAACCTGTAAGAAAACTCGTCAATTTTGGCGAACAATTTCAAAATGGTATTACTGGATTCGAACGATTTTATGAAATTCTCTCCGTTCATCCTGATATTAAGGATTCAAAAGATGCTATAGAAATTAGGGATGTCAAAGGCGATATTTCCTTTGAAAATGTTTCCTTCCAATATCATGGAACCACCGATGCGGTTTTCTCCAATATTAATTTAAAAATAAATGCCGGAGACTATATCGCTCTGGTTGGTCCTTCTGGAGTCGGAAAAACAACCCTGTGCAGCCTGATTCCCAGATTTTATGAAGTAACCAGCGGAACCATCAGGATAGACGGCACAGATATCCGGGATGTCAAATTAAAGTCATTAAGACAAAACATTGGAATCGTTCAACAGGATGTATACCTGTTTACCGGTTCTGTTATGGAAAACATTCGATATGGTAAGCCAGATGCAACTGATGAAGAGATTATAGAAGCAGCAAAAAAAGCCAATGCCCATGATTTTATTATGGAACTGCCCAATGGATATGATACGGATATCGGGCAAAGAGGAATCAAACTCTCCGGAGGACAAAAGCAAAGGATCAGTATTGCCCGAGTATTTTTAAAGAATCCTCCCATTCTTATATTTGACGAGGCAACTTCCGCCCTGGATAATGAGAGTGAAAAAGTCGTTCAACAGTCTTTAGAAAAATTGGCAAAGAACAGAACCACATTTGTCATCGCCCATAGACTTTCCACGATCAAGAATGCTAAAAAAATTCTGGTACTCACAGAAAACGGCATAGCAGAAGAAGGCAGCCACGAAGAACTATTGGCTATGAATGGTTTATACGCACAACTTTATAATATGCAATTTAAATAATACAATATAAAAATCGAGGAAGTTTAGAAAGCTTCCTCGATTTTTATAAAATCAAACAATGTTCAGGGGGTTTTACTTAAGTAACTATTATGCAATATCCAATAAACCCAGAATACTCGACTTATTATGGATCTCAAGCATACCATTCTTAAGGGAAGATATTTCTCCAATGGATAATGCTCCTTCCAGAGGATATTTCAATTTACTTTGAATATTAGTCAGTTCTTGTTTGAAAAATTCTCCTAAAAACATGGCTCTGGAAATGCAATCGAACAATAGTGGATGATATTTCATCGGAGCGTTCATAGAACACTCCCTGGCAACTTCCATGGATGAGTTCAATAATGTATCTTTATTTCCCTTAAGCACATAGATCACAGAGTTCTCCGGAACATCCGCAATACAAATAATTTCTCCCTTTTCATTCAATGCAATAGGATCTCTTACAACCAGTTCCTGCCCTGTATTTTTGACTATGCCAAAAGGATGATCTTTGGCTATTTCAAAGAAGTCTGTACTATATAATATTATATCTTCTTCATTTTCTATTATTTCCTGGTATACATCAAAAGCATTTCTACAATCTATTTCAGTTAAAGTATTTTCATTAGATTTTGTTATCGAAAACGGGCCTGCTAATTTTTCCCATCCGTGTTTTACACATAAAGTAGACTGATTAGGAATGATAGAAACAACAGCAACGTCTTCAAATACTCCTTCATTATTGAAAATGCAGGGTCTGTGTTCTAAATCGTAAAATCCTGCTCCACCGCCTACATAGGTTACTCTATTTCCCAATTTATTATAAATCGTATCTGTAAGTTTTTTCATTTTACTGGATAGTCCATCCGCAAATACAATCGCAGTACAAGAACCAATACTATCCAGGTCAACGTCTACTGACAATAAATTGGGCGCTACTAAAGATGTAAAATAAGAGTGATATTTATGTACAATGAATCCTTCTCTAATATCTTGGGTTTCTACCAAAAGACTCGGAAAAATTCCTCCAAAAAAATTAATATTTTTGCTGTTCAAATAACTAATCAGGTCATAAATAACTTTACTGGATTGTTCTCCGACTATAATCATTAACTGATCCTTTTCTTTGATTTCTAATTGATCTACATATGATTGTAATTGATTAATTGTTTTAAGATACATAATTATCCCCCTTTTTAAATTATTGCATCTTGAAATAATTATACCAATATTCAGAAATTAATTCAATAATTTCTTTCCAGGTTTTCGTTATTATTTTACAAATTACAACTATATTTCCATGTCATATTCATCATATTCAATAAAATCCCAAAGTTTGATTAGAAAAATTTTAAAAATTTTCAAACTATCAGTAGCCATTATCCTCAAAGTCAAAATAAAAGACAGATTAAGGGGACATCAAAAATATCCCTTTCTTCTGCCTTTTAATCATGCTTCTCAATCTTATTTTCTGTTTCAATCCTCTATTTCAACCAAGCAAATTTTTTTCTCAAAACCTCCTCTGTACTTTGCTTTTTCTTCCTGGATTCTTCGTACTTCTTCTCAGGTCGTATTCTTTTGCTTTATAATTCCGCTAAGTACTTCTAAAATGTCTGCCAATTCTTCTAAATCATCACTTTCAATAAACTCATTCACTTCTTCGGTCAACTTACTGACTTTAACGATTCTTCTTCATCAATATCATTCAAATTATCCAATAGTACTTTCAGCAATGCAAATTTATATGTGGTTTGTCAATACCATAATAATTACCCTTATCTATAAATTGTTGCAAATCATTATACATTTCAATATGTATCAAATATTCTACAAATCCTATTATACCTACTGAAAAAAATGAAAATTTCCCACTCCGTTGACAATATAATTTAAATAATTTATATTGTTAATTAGTTTAATAGTGTTACGTACGTAGGTGATCATATGAATTTGCTAGATACAGACTATACATATACTTTCCCTGCAATACGCGGAATTCAGGCAAAACGGGAATATTTTATTACCATGTGCCCACTTAAATTAATTCCTAAGTTGTTTTTTAATGATCTTCAGGATGTTCCTCCGGAATATCGTGCTCAACGGGTTCTGAATAAAACTCGTATTCCTGAAATAACTAAATATATTATCGATAATCCTGATGATTATGTATTTTCTTCATTAACTGCTTCTATTGATGGTGAGTTTCAATTCGTACCCTTCAGTGATGAAAATGTATTTCATGATTTGGGGAAACTGGTTATTTCTATGGATGCAAAGTTTTTAATTAACGACGGGCAACATAGAAGAGCAGCCATTGAGGAAGCACTATTTCAAAATCCTGATCTGGCCAACGAAACAATTTCAATAGTTCTTTTCAGTGATCGTGGATTAAAACGCAGTCAACAAATGTTTGCTGATCTTAATAAACATGCTATCAATACGACAAAATCCATTGGCATTCTTTTTGATCATCGTGATCCAATTCGTAATCTTACATTGGACATTATTGATCAAATTCCTTTGCTAAGAGATTTTACGGATAAAGAAAGCAATTCACTTTCCAAGTATTCGTCAAAAATATTTATTCTAAGCAACTTATATGAAGTAAATTGCAGGTTGATTTTAAATAATAAAAAGTCAAAATTAACAGAAGAAGATCAACGATTTGTTCTCTCATTTTGGTCATACCTTTGCGATTCTATTAAAGAATGGAATGATGTAAAAAATAAACTTTTAAGTGCCCGAGAACTTCGTTCGACGTACATACATTCACACGGTGTAGTTTTAGAAGCTTTAGGAATTGTGGGGAGCTATTTTTATAAAAATAAGCAAAAAGATATGAAAAAATATCTCGCTAAATTAAATAACATTAATTGGAGCCGGCAAAACATGGTTGATTGGCGAGATCGAGTCATTCGTTCAGATGGACGTATTGCAAAAAGCAATACCTTTGTGATACGTACATCTAACTTAATCAAACAAAAAATAGGGCTAGAATTAACGAATGAAGAACAGAAAATTGAACTAGAATTTTTACATCAATATAAAACCCAAAATCAATGATCATAATAATTGGAGAGAAAAACATGAATAAAATTCAATTAGAAAATTTATTAGATGAGCTTGAATATGTTTATAAATCCGATGACAGACCCTGGATCATAGGATATAGTGGAGGAAAAGACAGCAGCGTAGTAGTTCAACTGGTGTATATGATGGTTTTACGATTGTCGGAAAAAGATAGAAAAAAACATATCTATATTGTATCCTCTGATACATTAGTAGAAAACCCAATTATTAAAAGTTATCTCCACGCTTCAAGCGCAAAAATCCAAGAACATGCAAAGCAACATAACTTACCTATTTCTTCTGTAATTGTACATCCTGATCCAAAGCAAAGCTTTTGGGCAAATATTATCGGCAGAGGCTTTCCTACTCCTAAAATGAACGGACGTTTTCGCTGGTGTACGGACCGATTAAAAATCAGGCCTACCAGTGATTTTATAAAAAGCATTATTGATACTGAAAAAAATGAAGTGATCATTTTACTCGGGGTACGAAAACAAGAAAGTGCATCCAGAAAAAAAAGCATTGAAAAAAGAGAAATACATGGAAAACATCTTTCTCCCCATCCTATTGACAAAGCTTACGTGTATAATCCTATTGCAGAATTATCAGTGGATGATGTGTGGGATATTCTTAATATGAATGGTCAAATAACCCCTTGGGGATGGGATAATAGTCAGTTAATCCAGCTCTATAGTGATGCGCAAAGCGGAGAATGCCCTTTTGCAGCCGTTACAAATACTGGTGATCATACTCAAAGCTGTGGTAAATCTCGTTTTGGTTGTTGGACCTGCCCTGTTGTAAAAGATGATAAATCATTAAAAGGTTTTATAGTTGCAGGTCATAAAGAATTAATTCCCCTGGCTAAGTTCCGAGAATGGCTGATCAGTATTCGAGATCTTGACCAATATAGGGAAAGCAAACGCCGTAACGGACAAGTATATGTTCGCGCTGATGGTTCCCTGGGCCTTGGTCCTTTTACCTGGGAAGCTCGTCAAATGATTTTAAGAAAATTACTTCAGTTAGAAAAACAAATGGACTATCCTTTAATTACTATAGAAGAATTAAAAGCTATTGATCAAATTTGGGATGAAGAACTGGATTTATCAAGACGAGTTTTAGTAGATCTGTATTATGAAGAAACAGGTAAGAAACTCCCCTGGCATGATCTTAAAAAGCCTTTATTTGACGAGAAAACTCTGGATTTACTAAAAACTTATGCAAATCAATACAATCTTCCTTATGATTTGGTCAAAAAATTAATCTTATTAACCCATGAAAATAAAAATTATTCTAATCCTCGAATTCTGAAAAGCAAATTAGAAAAAGTATTCAATCAGCAATGGCTGCATCATGATTATATAGATGACTACTTAAAGGAGTTTGAAGATGAAACTGAACAAGATTATGCTAACTAACATTGCTTCCTATGAAGGGACTCACGAATTTGATTTTACCATCTCAGACCCAGAACGAAATATTATTTTAATCGGCGGCCAAAACGGTGCCGGAAAAACTTCTTTATTTAAAGCTATTCAATTGGCATTATACGGCCCCCTCTACTTTAATTATCAGGGAGTGCATCATGCCTATCTTCTGAAAATCAGAGAGTTTATAAATAATCGGACATTTACTCAAGAACATGTAGAAGCAAGTATTGAAATCAACTTTGATATCGCTGAAGGCCGTGAAGTCAACGTGTATAATATCAAACGCAGCTGGACTTTCATTGATCAAAAAATGAATGAATCCGTTGTGATTCATAAAAATGGTCATGAACTCAACAAGGACGAAGTAAATTTCTTTGAAAACTATATTCAAACCGTACTTCCTCCTCGTTTGTTTGAGTTTTTCTTTTTTGACGGTGAAGAGATTGCCTCTTTTTTCTTAAGCTCCAGATCAAACACATATATAAAAGATGCTCTGCTCACCCTTTGTGATTTTGATACCTTTGAATACATAAGAAAGTATTCTAAAAACTATGTTCAAAGAAATCAAAATGATGATGCCTTAGAGGAAGTTCAGAAGGCATATGATCATCATTTAAATCTAATTTCCTCTGTAAAAAATGAAATCTATGACATTGAAAAAAATCTGGAGTCTATCATTGAAGAATTAGAAGATGTTACAAGAATTAAATCAAATTTGGAACATTCTTTTAAAAATGCAGGAGGTTTATCCTTTGAAGAAAAAGCTGCTCTAAATGAAGCATTAAAATATCAGGAAGAAATCAGAGTAAAAGAAAGCTATAAGCAGCGCGTATTTTTTGATGAATTGCTTCCTTTTATCCTGGTTAAAGATGGAATTGCTCAAATTAAAGAGCAATTAGAAAAAGAAGCTGAAGTAGAACAATATAATTTAATCAAAAGCAAATTAAACAGTGATTTTATCACCTCGATCCTAAAAAAAGAGCTTTTAAAATCCACCACTTTTGAATCCCGGTTAGAAAAAGAAGCTGCAGAAGAATTGTCCGTTTCTTTGTGTCATCAGATTCATGAACAATTAAAACCACCGTTTTCTTTAGATTACTTTACTCCGATCCATGATGTTTCAAAAGAGCAAAAAACAGCCATTGAACAGTTCATTAATAAGATGGAATCTTTCAATCCTCAAACCATTCTGGAGTCAGTTGAAATAAAGAATAAAGCTCAGCAAATTATATCGGAGATTAATTCGAAATTAAGGAACTCTATGCCTGAAGAAGATGTAGAAAAATATATTCAGGAGCTTAATCGTATAAATGAACAACAAATAAAATTAAACGAACAGAGATTAATAAAAGCAACCGAACTAGAATCAAAGCAAAATGACTTAAATAATCTTCTTAAAGAAAAAGAACATTTATATGAAACCTTAAAAAGTAATGCCCAGAATAAAAATATATATGAAATCACAAGTGCGTTAAGCAATATGCTAAATGCATTTATTATGGATGTTTCTCAGCATAAATTTAATGACCTCAAAACAGAATTTTTAACCATGTTTAAAAAAATTATAAGAAAAGAAAATTTTGTAGATGATCTGGAAATCAATGACCAGTTTGATATACTTCTATATCGTAAAAAAATATACTCTCTTAACGAACTTCGACATCTTTTAAAGAATGTCGGACTAAAAGAATTCAAAAAACATTTAGGACATAACTCCATGGAAATTCTGATGAAGAAATTTTCAATAACCAAGGAAAATCAACTGGAAGATGCTCTGGATCAAGCTTTGTTTAACGAAGAACTTGATCTGTTTGAGAAAGTAAATATAAAGCAATTTTCTAAAGGAGAAAAGCAAATTTACATTCTATCCTTATATTGGGCAATGATTAAAATATCATCCCATGAAATACCTTTTATTATTGATACTCCTTATTCTCGAATCGATACGGAACATAGGGACAATATATCGACACTCTTTTTCCCTAAAATTAGTCACCAGGTAATCATTTTATCCACAGATGAGGAAATTAATAAGCATTACTACAGCAAGTTAAAACCTTTTATTGCCAAAGAATATCTACTGGATTATGATAAAGTTAATAACAAAACCTATGTGAGAAATAAATATTTTTTTGAGGTGACACCATGATTTTTAGATTGCGAACTTCCAAGCAAACCCAGGAAATCTTTGAGGAATTAGAAAAAAGGTCCAACTTCCGTCCTTTTACCTTGGTAAAACACGCCATTATTTGGTCTATCAAGCAAAAAACATCTGTAGCCAATTTTCAGTCCGATGCAAATGGCCTGGATTTAAATCGTCAGACAATTACTGGTGAATACGATATCTTTTTTAAGTCTTTGATCCAGCAGAACGAAGGCCGCTATTTAACAGAAGAAGAATATTTTCCTCATTATCTCAAAGCCCATATCGACCGGGGCGCTCCTATTTTACTGGATATGTACAATCATGGCAATGGGCTGGAAGGATATATCAAGCACAGTTTAGGAGTGGGGGATACGGTATGATTTATCTGGATAACAGTGCAACCAGTCCCGTCGATCCTGAAGTCCTGGATGCCATGCTGCCTTATCTTAAAGAAGAGTATGGTAATCCTGCCAGCAAGTATTATACTTTAGCCCAAAATGCCAAAAAAGCCGTTGAAGAAAGCCGGGAAAAGATTGCTGCTCTGATTAACGCCAATCCGGAAGAAATAATATTTACTGCCGGTGCTTCAGAAAGCAACAATATGATTATTAAAGGAATCGTTGATTATAAACGCTACTATGAAAACATGGGCAATCATATTATCACTTCGTCAGTTGAACATGAATCAGTATTAAATACCTGCAAGTTTTTAAATGGTGAAATCTATTCTAGCGATGACGCAACATTTTCTTTCTCCGATAAGAAACAGATTGACCGAGGTTATGAAATAACTTTTCTGCCCGTCAATGAATTTGGACAGGTTGAAGCAGAAACACTGGAAAAAGCAATAAAGTCATCCACTGTTTTGGTCTCTGTCATATGGGGAAATAATGAAACCGGGACTCTAAATGATATCGATCAAATAGGATCTCTGTGCAAAAAACATAATGTATTGCTGCATTCCGACTGTACCCAGCTATTAGGCAAATATCCTGTTGATGTCAATAAAACCCCTGTTGACTTCTTATCTTTTTCTGCCCATAAAATTTACGGACCAAAGGGTATTGGTGCAGCATATGTTCGCGGGGACGAATACGGATTGCCTCCTTTTACCTCTTTGATCCATGGCGGAAACCAGGAAAAAGGATTTCGCGCCGGAACGTTGTCCGTACATAATATCGTAGGCTTTGGGAAAGCTGCCGAAATTGCCAAGAGGGATATGGATTCTTATATAGAAAAGATCAGTACCCTTGAAAACTTGTGCCGGAAAAGATTAAAAGAAGCATTACCCAATATTGAATTTGTCGGTCATCCGGATCAAAAAATTCCAGGGATTATCAGCATTATTATCCATGATGATTTCTTCAATAATGAAAGGTTTATTAAGAAAATCAGCGATAAGGTGGCCATTTCTACTGGTTCTGCCTGCACTTCAGGAAATCCTTCCCATGTGTTGACCGCTATGGGAAAAGCACAAGACACCAAAAATGTATTGCGGATTTCAATTAATAAATATACATCTGAAAATGATTTAACTGAACTGGCTGCTTTGCTTGCAAATAATATTTAGAATATAAAAAGCTAATATCTGTACATATTTTTACAGGTATTAGCTTTTTATTATAGTCATATTCTAGACTTTATAAGAAATATTAGGCTACACAATGAACACAACCATATACAGCATTTACTTTATAATAAAAGCATATAAGTTTAAACATTCAATAATACCTCCACACATTTAAAGCTTCCTGAGCCATTCTTTGCTGTCTCGTATTTATTGAGGCAAAATCCCAAATATTATAGGTTACAGAAATATCTCTACATGGCTCCATTCGTGCTGCCTTGATTGAGCATTTGAGGGTCTTTTTGGCATTATATGTTCAATATGTTGTGATGGACTATGGGGTAAAGGGATCACTCCCGTCATCCTATTTGCTTCAAGTTCATATAAAATGTAAAAAGCCAAATTCTCTTTCCAGGTTTTCAACCGAATTACGGCCAATTGTGAAATATCTAAAACAAAAAACCAGTGTTGCATTAACCAATCTTTCAAAATTATTCATATCATCATTAAACAAGATCGCAGCAGTTAAAAGTAATGGAAGACTATGTGAAACATCTAATTTTTTAAATGCCTCAAGTTTTTTTGTAATTGACTGATTCCAATACGGTGTACCTATTAAACTGACTTTAGCAAACCATTCTGACTCCACTCTAAGCTGTTCTAAATAATCAATGGGATCCCGTGTATTAATAATATTGGTTATTGCCTTAAATAAATTCTTTGCTCAAACGGCTCACCATAGTCATTTTTTTGAAGTAAGGGTAATATAATACTTGCAATCCCTGATTGATCCTGAACGTTTTCAATTCTATAAGAGATCTCTAATAATATTTTTAAAAAAACCGTACTTACAGTTAGCTTTTGTTGTCCATCTGTAAGCAAGCTTTTATACAATGTTCTTTACCACTAAAAAAATCTTTTGGTTCTATCAATTGCACCAACTCCTTTTGATTACAACAGTGTCTCTTTTTCTTACATAGATTTATTGTATGATTTCTTAGCTTTTACTGCCCAAATACCATATACAATACTTAATACTGAAAATACGAGAATTGTTAAAAATCTCAGATGACTGTTCTGCTGTTGGCAAAAATATTGGCTTCCTGAATAAAACGTTCCATATACATGTTTCCATCCTGTATCTTCAAAAAGTGTCACATAATCATTGAATTCTGATTTGCTATTAAACACACGATTATCTATCCTATAGTGTATCCCTCTATAAAGTAGTATTTCCCAAAAAACGTACGCCTTTCAAAAATATATCCTTGTTGTGCCATCTCAGTTAAATACTTTTCTTCTTTGATCTTCTGATGGTATCGCCATAATCAATTTTTGCTTCATGGTCTACTTTCATTATCAAAAATAAAAAAATATACAGTTTGACTATATAGCATAACTTTATTATAGGTATACCATATAGTTTAACTGTATATATCAAGATTAAAATCAAGGTATTCTGGATTAAATAAATAAGCGATTGTTTCACTTTAGAGAGTCTTTAAAATTACGGACTGACATTCCACCTGGACCAGAACAAGGAATAGATTCATGCAGTGCAAAATCTGGCAGTAATCATTTTACCTGCACCCTAAACTATTTATCTCTGCCAACTATAACAAGGTTCACTGCAAGGCATATTCAACTGCAGAAATGGCATGAATTGTTGTCGTATCAAAAACAGGTATGCTAACGTCTTCCTGTTTAATGAGCAATGGTATTTCCGTGCAGCCTAACACTATTCCTTTTGCATCCTTTTGAATCAAATTATTTATTATTCTAAGATACTCTTTTTTAGAAACTTTATTTATTATGCCTTTACATAGTTCATTATATATAATATCATGAATGATCTTTCTCTCATCTTCATCAGGTATTAATACTTCAATGTTAAACTTATCTTCCAGAACTTTTTTATAGAAATCTTGCTCCATTGTAAATTTAGTACCTAATAATGCTACCTTTTTCAATCCTTTACACGCTATTTTTTCACCTGTTACCTCTGCAATGTGCAAAACTTTTATCCCTACTCTGTTTTGAATATCATAAGCCATCTTATGCATAGTATTCGTACATATAACTATAAAATCAGCACCGCCTCTTTTAAGCGCATCTGCAACATTCACCATAATTTCCGTTAACTCATTCCATTTATTCTGATGCTGCAATAATTCAATTTCACTAAAATCCACTGAGTACATCAAACATTTAGCAGAGTGAAATCCTCCCAGTTTTGTTTTGACAGTTTCGTTTATGATTCTATAATACTCCAATGATGATTCCCAACTCATTCCGCCTATTAATCCAATTGTTTTCAAAACAGTTTTTCCCCCTTAATTATTTCATATTTGCAATATATCTTTTATTTCTGCGATACAATGATTTCCCCATTCTTTTGATTGAATAGCTGGTCAATAATTGCAATTTTTGAATAGTTTTTCTTTTATTGATTTAGTATAAACTATTTTAAATAATTTTACAATATTCGATAACTATAATATAGAATATAGTAGAATGGAAATATAAAATGTTGTTTAAGGTAGACTTTATGAAAAATGAACCTCCCTCGATAGAATGTAAAAATTCAGTGTTCAAAATAAATGATACTCCTTTATTACTTCTGAATTACTCCTACAGAAGTATGGTATTTTCCAGAGATTTAGATAAATATTAGAACACAGCACATAAAAATTAAATTAGGAGGTTATATTATGTATTTTATAGGTGTTGTTATTTTCATTGCTTTTCTGGTATGTACTACTTTGCTCTCTGGTTCTTTGGCATTATTTATTGATTTTCCAAGCATATTGATTATTCTGGCTTTTAGTATTCCCATGCTTATGGCATCAGGGCTTTTTGCAGATTTTATAAGAGCTTTCAAGATTATGGGTAAAAAAATAAACGTCTGGTCCAGGATCGAATTAAATCGTACAGAAATTTCTCTGCGCCTTGCAATCAAGTTAGTATTGCTTTCCGGATCATTAGGAACCATTATTGGCATGATTGCACTCCTGTCAAATATCAGCGACAAGGCACAGATAGGACGAAATTTAGCAGTATCAATCCTTTCTATCTTTTATTCCATACTTATTATTTTCTTACTGCTCCCTTTACAGGCCAAAGTAAAGTCAATGATCCAAACAATGGATCAGGAATAATTCATGAAAAATCAATTCAATAAAATTTGGGGATTGATCTGCTATCTGTTTGTTCTGAGCCTTCTGTTTAATTTTAACTGGATGCTTCTTTTGCGCCCTAAGCCATTTTTCTCTGTCATCCTGGGGACAGTAATTTTGACCTTTTCACAATATAAAAAAGAATACAATAAAGAAGACATCACTGTAAGCTTGAGATGGAATCTTGTATTCTCCAGCTTTCTCACTACCCTCCTATCACTCCTGGCTGCCATATCAGATATGAGAGGACCTGGTATTGACACCCGGGACATTACAGAATCCCTTTTGCCCATGCTGTATGGCAGTATAATATATTTAATCCTTAATATATTGGTTAAAGAACCTGTAAAAAAAGAAACGGAAGAAAGACCTATGGAGTCTTTATCAGATAATATTGATTTGTTTGATCCTGCTCTTGCGCAAAAAATTTTTATAGAATATGGACTTACCAACAGAGAATGCCATGTGGCATTAAAACTTCTGGAAAACATATCAAACAAGGAAATCGCTTCCCAGCTTTATATCAGCGAAGCAACTGTAAAAAAACACATCCAGAATATTTATCAAAAATTTGGAGCAACAGACCGCAGCAATTTTAAAGCGATCTATCTTGAAAGCATAAAAAGTAAATCATAGCCCCTTAAAACACATAGTTACTTGAATAAAGTTTCAAAAAAACATAGAAAAATGGAGAGTTGGAAATCCAATTCTCCATTGCATTTATCATTGTATAGGAAACTCCTCCGTATTTCCTATACAATAAAAAACCTTCCGGGAAAGATAAAACTTACGCGTGTTGTATTTTATCAGCTTGCTGACCGAGCTCGGCGTGAGAGTTTTGAGGGTGAAACTCTTTCTTATAAAATCTCTTATTTCTTTAGCATTTTATTATTTTCAATATAAAACATTAATGCTTCTCCTATCAATTTCGACGCACCCTTACCGTAATTTTTATCCATTGATTCTATGAAAACAGGATTTGAGCAATACTGCTCTGCCAGATAAGTCCAATAATTTTCTCCCATTTCTACTCTTAAGTATTCATTTTGCTTTTCTGTCTCATCCACTATTTCTGAAATCATTTTTTGGACTTCGTCACATACAGGAGACTTATTTAAGTCAGAGGTAAGCTTTTTATATAATATTTCTAACTTAGGCTCAGAACTTTTTAAATTAAATTCTAAAGCTTTACCAATGAATTTTGATGCCCCACTTCCATATTTTTCATCAACTTCTTTGACCCACTCAGGTAACACCAGAAACTGCTTTACCATAGAGTACCAGTAGCTATCTCCCATATTCGTTTTAAAAACTTCATAATCCTCTTTTACTATATGTGTGATTTCCTCACAAGTTTTTTGGATCTCTTCTGAAGAAATATCTTTACTTAAATCTTCCGTAAGGACTTTGAACAGTTCTTTTAATTTCGGATGTTGATCGTAAAGAAAATCATTTTTGAAATCATCGATTTGCTTTGCTGAATTTGCTAGTATCTCATTATTTAAGTTTTTCTTCATAGCTTCAACATAGTTTTCTATGCTTCCATATTGCTTTATAGCCATTTGGGCGATATCTTTTTCTGCCTCTTTGGCTTTGGCAATCATTTCATCATATTTTTCTTCACTGCCAAACATTTTAATAACTTTCTCGTAATTTTCCCTTTTAAATTCATCTAAGGCTCTATAATATGCACTCATATCGAATTCCTTAAAACTCATAACTTGATCTCCTTCCAATATTTTATTGATCAGTTCTATCAAACTGTTTAATCGATCTCTTTTTAAAGTAATTAGTTTTTTTTGATTCTCCAGTACCTTCATCCTGTCAAAATTAGGACTGTTTATTATTTCTTTAATTTCATTCAGTTTGAAATCAAGTTCTTTGAAAAATAGAATTTGCTGTAAAGTTGCAAGAGCTTGATCATCATAAAGCCTATACCCGGATTCAGTTAACTGAGTGGGTTTTAATAATCCAATTTTGTCATAATGATGCAACATACGTATACTTACTCCTGTTAAATCTGAAATTTGCTTTACTGTTTTCATAGAATCACCTCCAGCCTTAATTTCCCAGCTTTAATATCAGCCGTCTCTTGTAACACTGTTTTCAATGAATTCTTTAATCTTCACTTTCAGCTTACACTATGACACAATGTTAGGGTCAATACTTTTGAAAAATTTTCTTGAAATATGTGAAATATAAAAAGGCTGCATTACAGAAATAATGATGTAATGCAGCCTTTTCTCCAAAATCTCATTTATAAAATTTGATTCTACCTTCCTAAGTTTAAACTCTTTTTCGTAAAGAATTTTCTCAATTTCACTCCTATTTCTCAATTAAACTCTAAACTTTTTAATAAGCTCATTCAATTCTGTTGACATTCCTCTGAGGGATTCAGCCAGTGCAGTTAATTCCTGCATAGATGCTGATTGCTCCTCAATAGAAGCTGCCACATTTTCTATATTGGCAGTTGATTTTTTTGCTATTTCTGCAGTTCTTCCGATTGATTCTTTTACTGTATCACTACCTGCAGAGATCTCTTCCGATGTTGCCGCGATTTCTTGAGATTGTCCTGCTACAGCCTCAATACTGGACACGATTTCTTGGAATGAATCTCCAGCTTCATTAATCTTAAGAATTCCGTCTTTTACCGCATCATTTCCATTTTTTGTAGCACTCTCAGCATTATGTATATCTTCTTTAATCATATTGATTAATGATTCTATTTCCTTGGTTGCATGGGCTGACTGTTCTGCCAGTCTCCTTACTTCTTCTGCAACAACCGCAAAACCTTTTCCCGCTTCACCAGCTCTTGCGGCTTCAATAGCAGCATTTAGAGCAAGAAGATTTGTCTGATCTGCTATTCCTGAAATCGTTGATACGATCCCTTCAATATTTTCAGACTTCTTCCTAAGATTTCCCATTGTTTCTACTATTCCATTTACTTGTTCTGCAATATTGTTCATTTGATCTATAGCGTTTTTAATAATCTCCCGACCATTCTTGGCTTTCTCTGATGCTTTCAATGCCGTATGGGAAGAATTTTCTATACTGGTAGCCATATGACTTAAGCCATTATTCATTTCATCAAAAACCAAATATACATTTTCGATCTCTTCACTCTGTTCTTCTATACCTTTAGCTACATCTGTAATGTTCATGCTGATCTCTTCCGTAGCTCTTGATGTCTGCTCAGCACTATCTGCCAGTCCTTCTGCTGAAATATTAACTTGCTCAGCGCTAAAGTTTACAGTCTGAACCAAACTTCTTAATTCTTCTACCATTTTATTAAAAGATGAAGCTAAGCTTCCTATTTCATCTTTGTTAGTGATTTTAACTTCGTTAATCGTCAAGTCTCCTTCAGCTATGGATCTTACTGATTTTTCTAATTTTCTAATGGGCTTTGATATATTGAATGATATAGCCACCCCTAAAAGTATTGATAATACCATAGAAACAACAGCCATTATAATAAAGATAACTCTTGAAGAATGATAAATTTCATTGGACTCTTGCCCTGCTTTTTTCACTCCGTCATATGTTAGCAAGATAATATTCTTTATTTGTCTATTCAACTTATTAAATAATTCTTCAGAACTTGTAAAACCTTCTTTTACAAATTCTATATCTCCAAGTCTGATCTTTTCTATGATTTCCTCATTGTTCTCAGTATACTTCTCCACATTTTGCTTAAAACTCATGAATAATTTTTTTATTTCTTCATCCGTATAGGCATCCATATACTTCTCTTCATACTCTTGGATCAGCTCAAAGATATTACTTTTGGTTCCAAGAAGGTTAACGAGCATCATTCTACGTTCCTCTTGATCATCAATAGTAATACTTATAAATTCATAATACCTATATTCTGTCACCAGGGTATTAAGCTCTCCTAGGACTTTTATTCCTGGAGTATACTGTTCTGCCATTTGCCTCGAATTACTGTTTATAAAGTCCATTCTTCCAATGGCTGTAATACTTATAATCATTAAGCAAATAAACCCAATAAGAAAAGAGCTTAATATTTTGGTACCTATGTTAAGCTTAATATTCATTTTATCACCAATTCTATGCTTGAGTTGGAAAACTTTCTTCCAATTCCACATCTTTTTCTTTTGTTTCATAATCTTTATTCCTCCCAGAATTTATACCAAAATCTTATCCTTTTACTTATTTACTTATATCGACATTTTTCAACATTGATTTTATATTTGTTTGAGAATATATTTCAGTTATTTTCAATTCCCTATATCTACAGTTTTCTGAGAAGCAACAAAAATCGACAGTAATCAAACTCAACCGTATTCTTTGCTCATTCATGATTTAGTGAATGAATAAGCAATCATTCTCTCAGATTAATATTCCATTTCCAAACTATTCATCAAACATTGTAAACCATCGAAAATATCCAAACTGTTGGCTCATATGTCCGTACTTGCCAGCAAATATGAAAATGTGAACAAGCAGGTACCTTACGCTTTTTATTTCTTTTCAACAAACTGAATTTTTAATCCATCAGGATCTAACACATAAAAGAACTTTACGTGAGGATTCGGTTCAAAGGGACCGCTATGAATATCTATTCCATTTTCTTTAACGAATACCATCATTTCATCAACAGAATCTACTTTAAATCCCAGTGAAATATCTTGCCCAATATTAATCACTTGGTCCTGTTGAGTGCATACTAGTTCAATTTTAGTTTCTCCATCTCCTAAAAATGCAATTTCTGTTTCCGGTCCGGCTTGAAATCTTTCAACGATTTCAAGGCCAACTATTCTCTGATAAAACTTCAGAGACTCTTCCATATTACTTACTCTTAGAGTACACCAACAGAATTTCATTCTATCACTCCTTATATATTTTCAATATTTAGTGTCATCTAGTATTCTAACATATTTGATGGATTTTATAAATATTTATGTTTTGAACTTTGCTTACTTTCTTCCATGTATATAAATTCAAAATTTCATTTCCTTTAAAATCCTTTGGATCTTCATTTATTCTAATAAAATTAAAAAGACTACATTACACAAATTAGTTGCATAATGTAGTCTTTCATAATAAAACCTATTCAAAAAACTTAATTCGTTCCTCCAAAGATTTAAATTCTTTCTCGCCAGGAGCTGCTGTTGGTTTTCCAAATGGCATTTGAGCAATAAGCTGCCAGTTGCCTGGAATATTCCATTCATTTCTTACTTCCGTTTCGATCAATTCATTATAGTGTTGAAGAGATGCACCTAAACCTTCAGCTTCCAGTGCAGTCCACACAATCAATTGGTGCATTCCGCTGGATTGCTGTGACCACTTTGGGAAATTATCCTTGTATAAAGCAAATTGCTCCTGAAGAGACTCTATGACACTTTGGTCTTCATAGAACAAAATTGTACCGTAACCACTTTTAAATGAGTTGATTTTATTTTCAGTATCACTGAATTGATTGGCTGGTACAATCTTTCTTAAGGCTTCCATTGTAATATCCCATAACCTGTCATGGTGTTTTCCAAATAAGACAACGATCCTCGCACTTTGCGAATTCATCGCAGATGGGGCGTATTTTACTGTATGTTCAATGATTTCCTTTATTCTCTGATTGGAAATAGTGGATTCCTTACTGATTCCATAAATTGAACGTCTGTTTTCCACAGCTTTTAAGAATTCTTTTGACATATTATTTTCCTCCCTTTAGAACATAAATGATTTCTTGTATTTCATCAAAAATATTTTTTCACTTTGTAATAAACTTATTATCTATCACATTAATTTTATAATAGAATGACTTTTATTTTACTAGTCTTTACATTTTCCTGATTTTATATTCTGTTTCTTATTAAAGGAGGATGATTAAACATCTCGATTTATCGGATCGTTAGTAATTTTCAGACAAATTTTGAGGATAAGAAAATTATTCAGTATTCTCGTGGAGTTAAATATCCCAGAGAAGAACGAATTCGATGTTTGTTATATCAATTAACATAATCAGCTAATTTATATTTTAATTCATGTAGATTTGAAAATGTTTGATTACAATCAAACTCATTTTTTATGATTTTAAAAGTCGTTTCAGCAACAGCATTATTATATGGAAATCCTTTATGGATCAGTGATTGACTTATATCAAATGCTTTGAGTTTTTCTTCAATTATCTATTTTTCGAATTCTTTTTAAGGATCTCTGTGAAAAATCTGTATATCTTTCAGATTACCATTAACAGTCTGAAAGGCTTGTTTTATTAGTAATGCTGTTTTATTAGATCCAGCACTATAACCGATGACTTTCCTGTTAAAGAGTTCAATAAAAACACATATATAATTCCAACTCATTCCGACTCTGACTATGTTAAATAACTTACGACTACATTTCTAAGTGATTATTGATTAAAATTTCTATTATAAATATTTTCCATATTTAGATATTCTTCCATGGGCAGAATTGAACTTATAGTGTAATTTGAAACCAGACCTTCCTGTTTCATTATCTTGCCTATCCGGCAAGACGCAATAATACCCCTTTCTTTTAGTTTTACTTTAATCTTCCGAGTATCATAGTTATTACGACTTGCTTTAAATATATCAATAATTGTCACAGTTAATCTGGTTTTATCTGGTTTTGCTTTAGCTTCATAATAGTATGTACTTCTTAAGATTCGTAGGACTTTACACATTGCTGATACAGAGTATTTGTGAGTATTCGCTTTAATCACATTTACTTTCGTCCTAAGATTAGGGCTGCTTGTTCTAAAATGTCGTTCTCCATCTTAAGTTGTTGGTTT